>JAHFBK010000005.1 GCA_023250035.1 Candidatus Dadabacteria bacterium | reverse complement strand
AATAATATTCATGGGGACGCCTGAATTTGCTGTGCCTTCCCTGAGAGCTCTGATTGAGTCAGGAGAGGAGGTTGTTGCAGTTGTAACCCAGCCTGATAAACCTAAAGGGCGAGGGCTTGAGATCGCTCCGCCTCCTACTAAGGTTCTTGCCGAAAAGCACGGAATATCTGTTTTGCAACCCGCTAAGATTAAAACAGAGGAGTTTTTTAACGAGCTCAAAAAATTTAGTCCAGACCTAATCTGTGTTGCTGCTTACGGAAAAATCCTACCGAAGAATATACTAGACTTTCCTCCCCATGGTTCTATCAATGTCCACGCATCACTTCTTCCCAAATATAGAGGCGCCGCACCTATCAACTGGACGATAATTCGAGGTGAAAAAATTACAGGAATTACTACGATGAAAATGGATGAGGGAATGGACACTGGCGATATGCTCCTTAAAAAAGAGGTACCGATTGATGATGAAGATACTGGAGAAACATTATCTGAGAAACTTTCTGAGATAGGAGCCAAGCTTTTAATTGAAACAATAAGGCTTCTGAAAGAAGGAAAGCTGAGTCCTATTCCTCAAGATCACTCACAGGCTACTTACGCGCCAATGCTTAAAAAAGAGGACGGAAAGATAGATTGGGAAAAACCAGCAAAAGAGATTAGAAACCTGATCCGTGGAGCCCTTCCATGGCCTAGTGCCTATACAAATCTTGAGGGAAAACTCCTAAAAATATATAAAGCTCGTATTATCGAAGGTGAGGGAAATCCAGGAGAAGTAATGAAATCAGATTCTGGGATTTTGAGAGTTGCAACAGGAAAAGACACTCTTGATATTCTGGAACTTCAAATTGAGGGAGGGAAAAAACTAAAGACCAAAGAGTTCTTAAGAGGAAGGAAAATCAAAGAGGGAACGATACTGGGGAGTTAATACTTAGTCGATTTTATAGTGTGCAAAAAGCCTGTCAATGTCAGGAACCCTTCGACGGAGTTTACCCTAAGCGAAGCCGAAGGGCTCAGAGCTTCGACTCAGGACAAGCTTTAAGATGACACATTCTGTCAGAATTCATATGTCGTTTCAGCCACAAGTGATGTGGAGGGCCCGATTTGTCATTTCGAAACGAGAAATCTAGATTTCTCACATTCGTTCGAAATGACATTGTTGTGTGCTTTTTCATGACTGTTTAGTTTGTGCTCTTCGTTTGAACTCAGGACATGGTTTGGAATTACACCTCGTTTCAGATTCGTTAAAACTCGCAGAAACTCTTTCTAAATACTCAAAACCACCTCAAAAAAACCAATCTTTACTTTAGATGCAATTCCATTCTTCCAGCATATATCTCGCGCAGCATTTTGCAATTCCTTCGGGACTAAAAGCACAAGCTGAGTGCCAAGATTTGATAACTCTCTCCACTCTTGAACCTCTTCTTCATTTATAGTCTCCTGGGTCTCTACCTCTGCTATCAACATAATCTGACCGTAGTTTACAAAAACTACATCGGGATAATACCCTTTAAACTCGAAGTTCTTTTCTTCTCCCGGATTCGTGTGGACTTCTTTATAGAGCCTTGAGTATTTCTCTTTTATCTTGCTAATTACCCAATCGTGGAGAAACTGTTCATCCCTAGCCCGCTCCATATCTTTCTCCCCACTTAAGCTTGGTTTTAAGAATCGTAAAATAATCTCTGAATGGGGATTTAATCAACTTAACAGAAGTGTCAGCCTTTCGTACCTCAACCACATCTCCCATATTCAAGCTTACTCCTACCTGCCCATCGAGAGTCAGGTAAATATCAGGTGTATCAGTAATAACCTTAACCCTAATTGTAGTTTCATTTGAAACAACAAGAGGGCGAGCAGTAAGTGTATGTGGACAGATCGGAGTAATGATTGTAAGAGGAAGCGTTGGAAAAACAATGGGACCCCCAGCAGAAAGAGAATAAGCAGTAGAGCCTGTTGGAGTCGAAAGGATTATTCCATCTGCCTTAAAGGTGGTTACATGAGAATCATTTATGTATATTGCAAGATCAATTATTCTTGCAACTGCTCCCTTGTTGATCACAACATCGTTAAGAACTAGGTAATTACCTACTATTTCATTCTTTCTATGAATCACTGCAGAAAGCATTTCTCTTTTTTCAATTTCGTATTTACCAGAAAGAATATACTCCATCATCGGATAGAGTTCATCGAGGGTAATCTCCGTGAGGAAGCCTAGCCTGCCGAGATTCACGCCGAGAATTGGGATACCGTACTTGCACAAAAGGCGGGAAACCCGAAGAAAGGTTCCATCTCCACCAAAGACTAAAACCAAATCTACCAATTCCGGGAGTTCATCCCGATAGACTGAGTTTGGATGAGCTATTTGAGTTCCAAGTTCTTTCTCTATATAAACCTTAACGTCTCTTTTTTCAAGCCACGTGGATAACCCCTTTGTTATCTCAAGGGTTTCCTTTTTATTAGTTTTGGCAATAATACCGATTCTCAAAATTCTCCTGCCTCCCACTAAATCATCTGCCATTCGTGGATTTTCTACAGTCTGGGTAATTTGAATATAATATACGTTGATGATTTAAAGAATCAAATATCTGTGGCTAAATATTGGAAAGAGACTTTTTCCTCTTTCTCATCCATAGAGCCTGCAAATGCGGGACTAGAAAGTCCTGACTATCCTTTCTAATTTGACGCCTCTTCTTCCTTCTTCTCCCCCGCCTGGTAAAGTAGATAGCTTTTTATAAATTCACTTAAATCTCCATCCAGGACCGGCTCAACGTTTCCCGTCTCGTAACCAGTTCTATGATCCTTAATCATCCTATATGGATGCAGCACATAAGAACGAATCTGACTACCCCATGCAATGTCCTTTTTCGTTGCATGTAGTTCTTCGAGCTTCTCTCTTTGTTTTTCCTTTTCAAGCTCGTATAGCCTTGCACGAAGGACCTTCATCGCTACAACACGATTTTGATGCTGAGAACGCTCATTCTGACAACTAGCCACTATCCCGGTCGGAAGATGTGTAATCCTCACAGCAGAGTCGGTTTTATTTACATGTTGGCCACCCTTACCACCTGCTCGAAATGTATCAATCCTTAAATCCTTCTCATCAATTTCTACTTGAATATCTTCATCTATCTCAGGTGAAACGAATACGGATGCAAAAGAGGTGTGTCTTCTCTTGTTCGCATCAAATGGAGATATACGGACTAGACGATGTACGCCACTCTCTGCTTTGAGATACCCATAGGCGTAAGGACCCTTTACAAAAAATGTTGCGCTTTTTATTCCAGCTCCATCCCCCGGTTGATAGTCGAGCATTTCTACTTGGTATCCGTTTCTTTCCCCATACCTGAGATACATTCTAAGAAGCATCTCAGCCCAATCTTGCGCCTCTGTTCCACCTGCGCCAGCATTGATAGAAACTATAGCGTTCTTTTCGTCATCCTGGTTCCCGAGCATTCGTTTAAATTCCAAGCTCTCGATTTTGTCTTCGATATCAGAGATTTTTGCTCGAGTCTCTTTTGCCGTTTCTTCATCCTCCTCTTCAGAAGATAGCTCCGCCAACACTTCCGCATCCTCAAGCTCATGGTAAAGATACTCTAAGTCGTCAATAACGCTTTTTAATTGCGCTCGTTCTTTTAGCACTTCTTGAGCCTTCTCAGGTTCTGTCCAGAAGTTTGAATCACTGATGATTGTTTCTAATTCTTCTAGGCGCGTTTTCTTCTTAGGAAGGTCAAAGAAAGTCTCTTAGGATTTGTATTCTCTTTTTCAATTCTTCAATTTTCTCTTTATTTTCTGCAAACATTAAATTAAATCCTCCATGTTCATATATAAATTAGTATAAGATCTGAATGTGATAAAAACAAGTCGTTAGTTGAATTATCCCTTGTGTAAGGTAGATTTTTAAAACCTATTCATAAACGAAAGGGAGAATAATTAACGTGAAAAAGTATCTCTTCACACCAGGTCCTGTCCCAGTTCCAGAGGAAATACTTCTTGAAATGGCAAAGCCGATAATACACCATAGAACCGTAGAGTTCGAAAACATATTCGCCGAGGTTAGAGAAGGACTCAAGTACATATTTCAAACAAAAGAAGAGGTTTTTGTACTTGCTTCTTCAGGCACAGGGGCAATGGAAGGGGCAGTGGCCAATACACTTTCTCGCGGAGATCCCGCTCTTGTTGTAAATGGTGGAAAGTTCGGCGAGAGGTGGGTGAAAATCTGTCAGGCTTATGGCATTGAAGTCCATGAAATAAAGGTTGAATGGGGTGAGGCTGTTGATCCTTCTGAGATAAAAGGCGCCCTTAACAAGAACCCTTCGACCCGCGCAGTTCTAATACAGGCAAGCGAATCGTCAACCGGAGTTATGCATCCGACAAAAGAGATTGCTGAAATTACAAAAGAAAGGGATGACGTTATTCTAATAGTAGATGGAATTAGCGCAGTTGGTGTATTCCCCCAACCCCTTGATGCATGGGGTATAGATGTTCTTGTTGGAGGCTCTCAAAAGGCATTTATGCTCCCTCCAGGACTCGCATTTGCCGCTTTGAGTAAAAAGGCGTGGAAATTTAATGAAAGATCGAATCTGCCCAAGTTCTATTTTGATTTCAAAAGGTATCTCAAAGATGCAAAGAGTAACACCACACCATGGACACCAGCTATAACTCTTGTCATAGGTCTTGCTTCGGTTCTAAGAAACTTTAAAAATGAAGGTCTTGAGAAAATGTTTCAGCGCCACGCAAGGCTTGCCCAAGCTACAAGAGAAGCGATAAAAGCAATAGGGCTTGAACTCTATGCGAAGCATTCGCCGAGCACTGCTCTTACAGCAGCCATTTCTCCCGGAGATATAAATGCAGGAAAGATTATAAGCGGACTGAGAGACAGATTTGGAATGACCATTGCTGGAGGACAGGACCAGGCAAAAGGAAAGATCTTTAGAATCTCTCATATGGGATTCATTGATAGGGCTGATATCATTGCCGTTATCTCGGCTCTCGAATGCGTTCTTAGAGATCTTGGATATAAATTCGATTTTGGAGCAGGGTCAAGAAGGGCCTCTGACATTTTGGGAGTGGAATAAGGTTCATAAGGAATATTATGCGCTAAGGTTGTCATTCCCGCATATATTAAGCGGGAATCCAACATTTCAAACGTATATGGATGCCCGATAAAAACATTCGGGCACGACAAAATTGACACATGCTTAACGGGAGTTCATAAGAAATTCCTAGACCTTAAGAAAGCAATGAGAACACAGAGTTTATGAATGAAAAAAAGAATCTCTCTCCGTGAACTCTGTGGTCTCTGTGGCAAAATCAGTGAAAACCGCAATTAAATTCATTCATCTTTCTGACATTCATATCGGGTTTGAAACTCACGGAAGGTTAAATCCCATAACAGGAAGAAACACAAGGCTTGAAGATGTACTAGACTGCTAGATTCAGTTTTTGAGACTGCTATTCGAGAGTCAGTAGATTTAGTCCTAATAGCTGGTGACGTTTTCCATAGAGAAAACCCCCATCCTACGGAAGAGACTGAGTTTGCAAAGCGAATATCGAAACTCGTCTCCCAAGGTGGAACACAGGTTGTTATAGTACTTGGCAACCACGACTATCCAACAAGCTTTGGAAAAGCCGCTGCTGTTGAAATATTTCCTGCTCTCAATCTTGAAGGAGTAACAATCGCAAAAAGACCTGATATTTACCCTGTAATTACAAAAAATGGACAAGTTCAGATTGCCTGCCTTCCTTGGGCAAGAATTAGCACGTTACTAACAAAGGACGAATACAAATCGCTTTCTTCGGATGCGCTTCAGTTAGAGACTGAAAGAAGGCTAATACATATAATACGTGACTTAATTAAGAGAATAGAAAGCACATATCCTGCTGTTTTTCTAGGACATATTGCTCTAAGAGAGGCAACGCGTTCAGGTACAGAAATGACCACTCTTCTTACACAAGACCCGACAATCCCAAGGGGTGAGCTTGCAAACTCTGTGTTTACTTATGTAGCTCTCGGTCATGTACATAAATTTCAGAATTTGAATAAGGGTAATAAACCTCCAATAGTTTATTCAGGTAGTCTAGAAAGGATTGACTTTTCAGAAGAAAAAGAAAAAAAGGGATTTGTTATAGGTGAGATATTTAGAGGTGAAAGCGGTTGGGAATGTAATTATGAATTTATTGAAACGGAAGCAAGAAGGTTTCTTACCATAGAAGCTGCAGAGAAAGATATAAACACAAGCGAAGAAATAGTTAACTTAATTAAAAAAGAGGATGTCCGAGATGCCGTTGTTAGAGTTAGGTTAAGAGCATCAAAACCAGAAGATGTCGATGAAAAGAGGATTAAGGAAGCCCTAAATGAAGCTTATTCAATAAAAATAGAAAAAATCTTTGAAAAGCAAGAAAAAGTATTCAGGCAAGCAGAATTATCAAAATCTATGGATATTGTGGAGGCTCTGGATAAATATATCAGCACTAAACCGGAGCTTAAAAATATTGCCGAAGATATGAAAAGGTATGCGGCAGATCTTATTCAAGAATCAAAAGAAATCTAAATTATATATTTACCCAAAAACAAACGTAACTACTTTATTATCGCTAGAGCGAAGTGAAGCGCTGAGTAGTGCGAGGCTAAAAATCCTAGTCCGTCACTTGAAGAGAGGAGCGAAAAAACAATCTAAAAGCAGAGATTGCTTCACGGAGTTTACACTGAGCATGGCGAACGTGTTCGCAATGACAATACGGGAATATCATTGCGAGGGGCAGAGTCCCAAAGCAATCTCATATATAAAGAATGGGTTGCTTCGTCTCAGCTCGCAGCAACAGGGAAAAAAGATAATTTAAGGATTACGATCAAGAGAAGTTAGATATGTAATTAACTATAAACCGTCTTATAAAGGAATACCCAACCTTACACAGATGGTGTTCTCGTTTCGTAACAACCCACACTTAAAGGATTACATTTTGTAGTTTCTATTTGCAGTGTTACATGGTGGATTGCGAATTCGTCGTGTAGATCCCTTTTAATTTCATCAATAATTTTCTCACTCAAGTTAATATCTTCAATCACAAGATGCGCACTTAGTGCTTCAAACCCTTGGGTCAGAGTCCAGGCATGAAGATCATGCACACCGAGTACACCTTTATGAGATCGGATAGCCAATTCAAGAGATTCGAGGTCTATTCCCTTTGGAGTTCCTTCAAGAAGAACATGAACAGATTCAGTAAATATTTTCCAAGCGCCTCTAAGTATCAAAACCGAAATCAAGATACTTATTATCGGATCGGCATAATACCATTTGGTTTTTAGCATTACTAAACCTGCAACAAGCGCGCCAAAGGAACCAAGCGCATCACTAATGACATGATAAATGGCCCCCCTAATATTTAAGCTAATGCTTTTAATTCTTGAAAGAAGATATGCGCTAAAAAGATTTATGAGGAGACCAAAAAAAGCAACCACCGTCATCTCAAGGCTTTTTACTTCGGTTGGAATTCTCAATCTGTCATATGCCTCAACAATTATCACGAATGAGATGCCAAAGAGAAGAAGACTATTTAAGAAAGCAGCTAGTATCTCAGCTCTATAAAATCCAAAGGTTTTTTGAGAAGTAGGTGGCTTAAGTGAAAACCATAGCGCGAAAAGGGCGAGTGTAATAGAAACAACATCTATCAACATATGTGCTGCATCGGAAAGTAAAGCAAGGCTTCCTGTCAAAAACCCAGCCGCACCTTCTACTAGCATGAAACTAACAGTCAGACAAAGTACAACTATAAGAGCATTCTTCTCTTTCAATTCCATTTTTGATGAAAGATTGTCTTGATCGTTCAAACCCATTTTATTTAAAAATACATACGTTATAAATAAGAGTCAAAAGATTATGTTAAAATTATTTGGTGGAAGTAGTTAACTACGGGGCAAGCAAAATGGTAACAAGAAAACCAGCAGTAGCAGGCAAATTTTATGAGGGAAATGCTGAGGAATTAATTAAGGAGCTAAGTCTATTAGTAAAACCACTCCCCGATGTTGAAAAGAGAAAGATCCTTGGAGGAATCTCTCCACATGCAGGGTATATCTACTCAGGTCATGTGGCGGGCGAACTTTATTCAAGAATACAGATACCTCAAAAAATCGTAATTCTCTCTCCCAACCACACAGGATACGGAGCAAGATTCTCTATATTTCCAGATGGATACTGGGAAACGCCCCTAGGTAATGTAAAGGTTGATTCAGAGCTTTGTACCCTTATTCAATCAAGGTATAAATCAATAGTAAGAGAAACGGATGCTCATCTTTTTGAACACTCGCTCGAAGTTCAACTGCCTTTCATTCAGCATCTAAAGAGCGATTTTCAGATAGTTCCAATTACGCTCATGCATCTTACATTTAATGAATGTGAAATCCTAGGGAGAGCGATTAGTGATTCAATCAGGGAATTGGGAGAAGAGGTCCTAATAATAGCAAGCTCAGATTTAAACCACTATGAGGATCAAAAAGTAACCGAGAAAAAAGATATGATGGCAATAGGAAAGGTGCTTTCACTCGACCCTAAAGGGCTTCTTGATGTTACATCAAGGTATGATATTTCAATGTGTGGTGTAATCCCAACAGCCGTTATGCTCATTTTATGTCTTGAGCTTGGAGCAAAGAAAGCCGAGCTTCTAAAACACGCTACATCAGGTGATATAAGTGGAGATTACAATCACGTTGTGGGCTACGGGGCAATTTGGATTTATTAACCTTAATGATTTCTGGAAATGATCGTTAGAAAAACCTGATCGAAAATTAGACATTTCATCCGAATCCGCAAAAATCACAAATAAAAATTCAAAATTTACAAGATCACCGTTTGAATGCTATAATTTTAGTTAGAGTACATAGTTATTAATTATTTCATAAAGGAAAATACGATGGCTAGACAAGCCGCAATTGAAGATCCAAAAGGTTTAGAAGGAGAAATAATAAGCATGTGCGATTCAACCAGGGAAATGCTTTCCGCAACACGAGATGGTTTTAGAAGACAGGATAAAGAAAGTCTAAATTATGCAGAAAAGATAGGTCGGGAAATCCACCAAAGAGAAAAGGAACTGACACATTCAATTATTTCCAAGTTTTCGAGAACAGAAGAACCTATTAAAGACGTAGAAGCACTTGGTTTTCTTCCCGCACACCTCGAGAGAATCGGAGATAACATTGAACTTCTTATAAGATGCATAAGAACGATGGCATACGAAGGGACACTTTTTAGTGAAAGAGCGATAAAAGAAACAAATTCGCTTTTTGATAAGGCTATCGAACTTCTTGAATGCCTACGTGATGCCCTAAAAACGAAAAATAAAGTACTAATAAGATACGTCAAAGAGGAAGGAGAAAAATTTCAGGATATGATTAGCGAATATTCTCTTGCGCACCAAGAGCGTTTGATTGAAGGCACATGCTTGTCAAAGGCTTCTTCTGTTTATCTTGCTATTCTAGATTACCTTGCCGAGGTTGAAAGACATATAAGACAGATGGCAATTAAGATTGCACTTTAGCTACTATTTCCCCTTTTAAGATATTTGAAATGTAGAAATTCCCTTTTAAATCCATATAATTAGACTACAATTTTGATACATCACTAAGGGAGGAAGTATGAAAAACCCCAAGAATATCATTACTCTAATAATTATTCTATTAGTTGTAATTGTGCTAGCACAAAACGCCAAAGCCGTAGAGGTAAAGTTTCTTTTTTGGAACTTTTCTACATCTGCATTCATTATGTATCTTATTTTCTATGTTGTCGGTGTTATATCTGTGCTTATCGGGATTGTTTGGCGAAAGATATAGTAAAAACCCCCACGCATTTTGGTTTTAATTAACATTATATTAAGATTATTTAAATCTTTAGAAAAATCTTACGCAAATTAGAAATGATTCTTTCCTTCACTCATGCAAATATTAATAACCCACCGAATTTCTCCACTATCTTGAGGTTCTCTCTATAGTCAGCCGGACAATCTATAATAACAGGTTTGTCTTTGGAGAAAGCCTCTTCCAATACAGGCTTAAGCTCACCTGCAGCTTCAATCCTAAACCCAATGGCACCAAAGCTTTCCGCAAATTTAACGAAATCAGGGTTCCCGAAATTCACATGAGATTTTCTTCCAAAAGTAATTTGTTGTTTAATCTCTATGAGACTGTAGCTTTTGTCGTGAAAAATCAAACTCACAAACGGCACTCCTTCTCTTACGGCTGTTTCAAGCTCCTGGGAATTCATTAGAAACCCGCCATCTCCAGTTACGGTTACCACTTTTCTCTCAGGACAAAGTAGCTTTGCTGCAATTGCACCAGGAACCCCAATGCCCATTGATGCAAACCCATTTGAAATGATACACGTATTTGGTTTATAACATGGATATACCCTAGCAACCCAGAGCTTATGGGCCCCGACATCGGAGATAACTATGTCGTCCTCCCCCATTATATCTCTTAGATCGGCAAGAATCTTTTGTGGCTTTGGAGGAAAAGACTTGTCGTCTTTATAAACCTGAGACTCTCTTAGTATGTCTTCCCTAAGAGCCTTTGAGTAATTCGCGTCATTCGGTGTTGCTCTATCGGCAATCTCTCTAAGCGATATAGATATATCCCCTGTCACTCCAACACTTACTATATAGTGAGCATCAACTTCAGCAGGAGACATATCAATGTGAACGATTTTTTTGTCTCGATTTGGATTCCACTTCTCTGGGGAGTATTCAACAAGGTCATAACCTATCGTAATTACAACATCCGCTCTAGCCAATCCAGACGCGATATAATCACCCGCTTGAAGACCTACTGTAAAAAGCGAAAGCTCGTGGTAATCGGAAAGTGCCCCCTTTCCCATAAATGTATGGGCTACAGGAATGTTTAACTTCTCGGCAAAAAAACGAAGGGCATCTGAAGCTCTTTCCCTTATCACTCCGTTTCCAGCTAAAATTATTGGGTACCTTGCTTCGGAGATTATCTTTGCTGCCCTTTCAACTTGTCCGGCAAGAGGCTCCGGTCTGAAAGGAAACTGTACAAAAAGAGGTTTTTCATTAACGTCCTTACCTGCCACATCCTCTGGAAAATCAATATGGGTGGCTCCAGGCTTTTCCGTCTCGGCAACTTTGAACGCTTTTCTTATGGCTTCCGGGATGACCTCTGGTTTTTTGATCTGAGTGTTCCACTTAGTTATAGGATGAAATATTCCTACAATATCAATGTATTGATGAGATTCCTTATGCATTTTATCAAGCGAAGCCTGCCCTGTAATTGCAACAGCAGGGGCTCTATCCATATTAGCATCCGCTACACCCGTCATAAGGTTTGTAGCACCGGGCCCGAGTGTTGAAAGACAAACACCCGCTTTCCCACTCAGCCTTCCATATACATCAGCCATGAAAGCCGCGCCCTGTTCATGGCGTGTTAATATAAACCGTATTTCTGAATCAAGAAGGGCATCCATGATATCGATATTCTCTTCCCCGGGGAGCCCAAATATATATTTAACACCCTCATTTTCAAGACATTTCACGAGCAGTTCAGAAGCCTTCATGTTAATCCTTAATCAAAGTTTTATACTAACCCCTACCCTTTCTAAATCAAATTTCAAAAGAATAAGTTGCTAAGTAGAATCTGATAATATCGAATGCTATTTAAATTATCATAATACTTGTTTAGAATTTTTACAAATTAAACCAAAGATGATTTTTAAAGAGGGGGCTCAATTTTTATCTTCGTTCCTAATTCGACCCCGGTTGCATCCTTAGGGTTCACTTCAAGCACATATATCGCAGGACGAAGTGGTGTATAAACCTTGCATTCAGAATAGGGATTTTGTTTTCCAACACAGGGTTTAGCGTTCACAATATGGACAATTATTCCATCACTATCAATCCATAGTATAGCTAGTTCAATTAATGTATCTTTCATCCAGAAACTAGGAAATGCTTCCCTATCATATATAAAAATCATTCCACAGTTAGAACAGAGAGCTTTTCTTCCTTGAAGTCCTTTCTGCTTGTCCTTCGCTACCTCAGCTTCTATCTTTACATCGTTAGGTAGCGTTATCAAATAAGAATCCAAACCAGTTTCAGCTAGAACTAAAACTAAGAACAAAATAAGTTGCTTTATCATTGGATTTCCTACTTTTTAAAAACCCTTTTTACAAGCCGGTCCTCATCGAGCTCCGAAATTAGATAGCCAATTTCGTATTGATTACCTGGATAATAATAAAGCCTTATTCCCTGAGGTGTAATCAAAAACTTACCCTCCTTTTTTGTGGCATCCGGAAGCTTCACTTCATAAACCGTAAATCCCACAGTGCCTCCGCCAATATTCACAATCTTTCTTTCTTCTCTTAGTATTCTCACACCTTCTGCTATATCCCAAACCTTTGGATATATCTGACCTTTAACTTCTAGCTTCATAACAAGACTCTCTAAACACATTATAGAAACAATAAGGCTTCCGCCGCTTCTCGAATCTTACAATCTCCCATTATATCTTTCCCTTCTGTAGGGGCGACCGGCCGGTCGCCCCTACAATATTTTCTTTTCATCCGTGTTCATTCGTGTTAATTCGTGGCCAATATAGTTACCAAAAATTACTTAGAAACTTCAACCCTAGAAATAATACCGACACAGGTTAAGAGTAAATTCAGCTTTTTATTTCGTTCATACACAAACCGCTCTTTTAATTCTCCTCCACAATACTGGCAATTTGATTCTTCAGCCCATTTGTCACACTTCTCACAATACTCACCCTTATCGTTATACCAGGTAAATAGGGAATAAACTAACTCATTTAATCCTCTTTTACCCAAAGAATCAGACCAATCACTAAGAGCCTCTTTTATACCTTTTCGGAATCTCTCCGGGACTTCGGTCAGATCACCCGAATAAATTTCTTCTTTATCCACATAAATCCTAAAGAAAAAGTCCATTATCTTACTTAATTCGTGATTCGTGTATTGCGGATTGTGGGTCGTTTTTTGTGAACCGAATCGTTCGACTGAGCTCACGACGAAGTCACGAAACACTAGTTAGTCTCCACATTCTTCCTGGTATCCACAGTACTTGCGCATAGCATGACAACCAATCCTAATTAGAAGCTTGCGGCAGCTTGGACATACGTAAATATCATTTTCTTTATTTATTACAGGACCTTCCTTTCCCATAAACTAATAGTTCTAAATATTATAACAGAGAGAAGTTACTGTGCCTCAACAATTTAAGGTAGTGATAGGCTTTTCGATTGAACTAATTCCAAAAGTTCTTATAGTCTCAGCGAGTACGTTTGGATCATTAATAGGCTCCGCGCATCTGGTACCAGCACAGACGCAAGCAACAGGTGATTTTAATTTTGATATTTCCTGGATAGTTCGAGATAGGTTCCCTAGTTCACCATTAGATGAGTTTATCTGAATAACGATTTTATGCGGTGTGTAAATCGCCCATGCAGTTCTTAGAAGTTCGTCTACCCTTTGATCATCCCTTTCACCAACAATAACAACCTGAGGTGGATGCTTCACGTGATTATGTAAAGAAAGAAAGTAAGTGGCTGCGTAAAGACCTAACTTCTCAGCTACTCCACTAAAATACATTAGTGTATTCTCTGAATATTCTCGATAACGATAATCGTCTGTTAGATAGTATAATCTGTCGAAAAAGGCTGCGGCGCTTGCGTTGGGTGACGGTATTGGGTCATCCTGAATTGGCTTAAAACGATTCTTTAAAATGACTGCTCTATCATCAGTCTCTTCTATATCAAAGAATCCCCCGTTTCTTTCATCATAGAATTTCTGTGTGACCAAATTAGCCAGATTAATTGCCTTTTCAAAATAAAAACCATTTCCTGAGGTCTCGTAAGCATCTAGACATGCAATTCCCATTTTTACTTGATCATCAAGAAACCCGACGACTTTTGCTTGTCCATCAAAATAGGTGTGATAAAAACCTATTCCTTCTTCAAAGCAGTTTCTAAGTAGAAAATCTAGAGTCTTTATGGCTAAATCCCTTGCTCCTTCATCTCCTAGAACCTTGTAAGCTAGAAGAAAAGCTGAAACCATCATGGCGTTCCAATTTGTATAAAGTATATTATCTACATATGGAGAAGGTCTTCTTTTTCGTGCTTCAAAAAGACGACTCTTTCCAGATTCTATTAACTCTCTCACTTTCTCATTAGAAATATCAAGCCATCTTGCAATCTCTTCTGATTCCATATCAATAAAAAGAAGATTCTTCGCAGGATTGTGCTTCATCTCGCCTCGTGAGTAGATATTGTAATAAAGAGATATAACCTTGGCCTCCTCAGAACTAAGAGCATCTTCTACCTCCTCGTTTGTCCATGTGAAGTAATCACCATCGTCGTGAAGGTCAATATCAGGATCCTGACTTCCATAAAACCCTCCATTTTCTTGGTCAGAAAGAACATCCATCACAAAACCTATAATTCCTTCTGCTATGCGACGGAAAAAATCGTTACCTGTAACCTGATATGCTATAAGACAGGTTTTTAAATGTTCGGAGTTGTCATAGGACATCTTCTCAAAGTGAGGAACGATCCATTGAGCATCTACAGAATAGCGATGGAATCCGCCTCCAATCTGGTCATACATCCCTCCTTTTGCACTTTTTGTGAGTGTTTTATCAATAATGTGTAAGAGCTCTTCGTCTTTGGTTTCAAGGTAACGAACAAGTAATAGTTCTATTGCTCCAGAATGCGGGAATTTCGGCGCAACTCCGAACCCGCCATTTACCGAGTCGAATGAATCCATCATATTTTCAATTGCTCTATCGACTAAGAGAATGTTAAGCTCGCCAGGGGATGACTCAAATTGATTTGCTAGCAAAAGCGCTTGGTAGATTTTATTTGACTCGGAAATGACAGCCCCTTGATTTTTTCTGTAATAATCAATAACCCTATTGAGCACATTACGAAAAGAAGGTAGGTTTTGAGTATCCCTTGGAGGGAAATAGGTGCCCCCAAAAAATACCTTTCCTTCCGGTGTCATAAATCCAGTAAGAGGCCAGCCACCTTGACCTGTAAGAGCGCTTATCGCCTGCTGGTATCTTCTATCAACATCTGGTCTTTCATCCCGATCCACTTTTATTGCGATAAAATTCGCGTTGATTATTTTTGCAATCTCTTCATCTTCATAACTTTCCCTGTCAATAACATGGCACCAGTGGCACCATACAGCACCAATATCTAGGAGAACAGGACGGCCTAATTCTTTTGCTTTCTGGAAAGCCTCTTCACACCAAGGATACCAGTCTACAGGCTGTTGACTCGCGCTTCTTAAATACGAACTAGTTTCATTCGCTAAGCGGTTTCTTTTTTCTTCAGACATAATTTTCTCCTTTAATTCATCTTAAAATAAGTTATACGATTATTGTTTTATGCTTAAATATTGTAGAACGATCCGGCTTCGTTGTGAACTCAGCCGAACGGCAGGTCGCCCAACTGAGGTCTTCTATAGTTTTTCCTGAAATAGCAGATTCGAGTCCTTTCTCATTATTCAGCCCCCAAAATACTCGCTACGGTACTATAAACTTGAGGTACTGTAAAAGGTTTGCGTATGAAAGAAAATGCGCCTTCAGCAATTACTTTATTTGATATATCTTCCTCTATCCTTCCACTTATAATTACAACGACTGAACTTGGATCCAAAATCTTTATTTCCCTAAGCACATCAAGACCATTCTTTCCAGGCATTGTTAAATTAAGAAAGACGATCTCAAAGTGATTTCTTTTTACAAGCTCTATGGCGGCCTCCCCGTTATTTGCCATAACAACATTATGACCGACACTCGAAAGGGATTCCCTAAGTATCTCACAGACAAACTCTTCATCATCTACTATAAGAATGTTTCCCTTTCTTTTTGTTTGTAGGACCTTATTGTCGTCCTTGTATAGCGAATCGCTTTTAGTCCAATCGGAGAGGCTTTGAATATTTGGAAGCCGTATTGTAAATGTTGTCCCTTTTCCAACCTCACTGTCAACATCTATTCGCCCCCCATGCCTCTTAACTATTGCATAAGTCACAGAGAGTCCAAGTCCAGTGCCAGGCGTTCCACTGCTCCCACCGCTTCCTTTTGTTGTAAAAAACGGCTCAAAAATCCTAGCTAGATTTTTTTTCGGAATTCCAATCCCGGTATCTGAGAAATCTATTTTTACATAATCACCCTCTAACTCAGTGCTTATTGCAATCACACCTCCTTTAGGCATTGCATGCTTTGAATTCATTGCCATATTGAGTATAACCTGCTGAATCTCACCTACACTCATTCTTATAGGAGGAATCTTTCCGTAATGATGTAGAATCTTTACCCCCTCTGATTGAAAAAAATGCTCTATGAGAGAAAGCGTATCTTCTATCACTTCCTCTATCAAGGCAAGCTGAAATTTCTCCTCCTTTTGTCTTGAGAAAGAAAGTAAGTTCCTCACGGTATCCATCGCTCTATTTGAAGCTTTTTCTACAACCTCTAAGTCTTTTCTAATCCGCTCAATGCTGGTTCTCGACATGGCAAAGCTCGTATAACTCACAATTACTGAGAGAACATTACCAAACTCATGTGCAATCCCTGCTCCAAGCTGCCCTACAGCAGACATTTTAGCAGATTGAATCAGTTGTGCCTCTAATTTCTTTTTCTCTGTGACATCTTCAGTAACAGCCATCACACCAAATATGTTGCCTGTTTCAAAATCAATAAGAGGAGAAAGAGTGATCTCTAAAAATTTATCTCCATATTTCACCTCGTGCTTTGTGCTGTAAGAGGGATCAGCCAGTATTTTGGGAATAATAGAGTCATAGTTAATACCTTCTATAAAATCACCGATTTTTCGTCCAATGCACGCCTCACCAAAGATATTCACAGTTTTTGGGTTTACACTTTTTATAATCAGGTCTTTATCCATAGTTACTATGCTTTCGTGAGTGCTGTTTAGTATATTCCCGAGATCTCGTGTTCTTTCTCTAACCTTGAGTTCAAGACTTGCATTTAGTTCCTGAAGTTCCCGTACAAGTCGACTGTTTTCTTGCAGAAGCTCATATCTCTCGACTGCATGTTTTGTTACATTTTTGAGCTTATCATAATCTAGGGGTTTTGTGAGATAATCAAATGCTCCATGCTGGACTGCTTTTACCGCGGTTTCAAGAGAAGCAAACCCCGTCATAAGAATGACAGGCATATTTGAATCAAAAGTCCGGATTTTCTCTAGAAGGTCTATCCCATTTTTTTCGGGCATTCGGATATCGGTAAGAACAACATGGAAGGAATATTCCTTTAGAAGCTTAAGTGCCTTGTCAAAATTAAAAGCAGTTTTTACCTCATAACCCTCTTTTGTGAGGATGTCTGAGATTATTTTTAGAATCAAATGCTCGTCGTCAACTACTAAGACTCTTTTGTTCTCGGTCATCCTCTCCTCCCTTGTTACTGTAACTAACAGGAAGTTCTAAAATAAAGATGCTGCCTCTTCCCTTCTCACTGCTTACTATAATTCTTCCCTTATGCTCTTCAACTATTTTATAGCTTATAGAAAGACCAAGCCCTGTTCCTATGTCTTTCGTTGTGAAAAAGGGATTAAAAATCTTTGGAAGATCCTTCTCGTCTATCCCTAAGCCTGTATCTTTAAAGCTTATGAATATGCGGTCTTGGTTTCCGTAATAAAGCCCCGTATCGATTCGGAGTTCTCCATATTGAGGCATTGCCTGAATAGCATTTATTAAAATGTTAATAAAGACCTGCCAGAGTTGATTTAGATCACCCATGATTTTTGGAATCTGGTAGTTAAAGTTTGTTATAAGTCTGATATTATTATCAGATAGCTGCTTTCTCAAGAGAGTCAGAGTGTCCTCAAGGATGTTGTTTATATCTACTAGCTCAAAATGCTGGGGCCCCACTTTCGAGAATTTAAGTAGGTTATCAATCAAACGGTTTGTTCGATCAATCTCGCTTTTAATATAATCCAGATACTCTCCTATAATCTTAGAATTTTCTCCGCTTATCATTTGAGATAAATAATATCTTGCACCCTCTATAATATTCAGTGGATTACGAATCTCGTGTGCAATCCCTGCTGCAAGCTGTCCTACTGCCGACATCTTTTCTGATTGAATAAGCTGTGCCTGAGTTTCTCTAAGCTCTTTATTAGCCCCCTCCAATTTTTTCGCATAATCCTCAACTAATTTATAAGCAAAGGCATTTTCAATAGCTATCGCACTCTGATTAGCAAGAATACGAAGTAATTTTATATCCTCAGAAGTATAGAGAAGACCAGATTTCTTTTCACCCAAAGATAAGATACCTATTAGCTGTTCCTTAAAAAACAGAGGAATAAATAAAGCGGCATTAAAATTGTTAAAGACTTTCATAAGTTCGTCTTTATGTACTATATATCTTTCATCAGCAATCAAATCCTCTTTGAAAATCTCTTTTTTGGATCTGTTTAGTAAGCTGATTAACTCACAATCTTCTTTAATCACGGGTCCACTTACACCACCAGGATTTCCACTTGTAGCATAGATTTGGTAAGCTCCAGAGCTTTCATTCAAAATAATAAGAGATACAGAATTTGAAAACATAGTTTGCTCAACAGAATTAATAACCTTATCAGCGATTTCATCAAGATTAAGAAGAGAGGTCAGAGTAGAACTCATCTCTTCAATAGTTCTACGATAGTCATATCTTTTTCTAAAGAATGTTAAGTCTATCAAGTCCTGGATCCGATTTTTAAGGGGATTTAAAGCAATAACAAGAAAAACACTTAATATTATAAAGAATAATGGATTCCTCCAACCGCCATAATTAGCAAAAGCTACGTTAAAAGCAATTACCATTAAACCGAAAACCCCAACTACTACTCCCGTTAAGCTTCCATAAACTAGAGTCTTTTTAATAATTACATCTATATCAAAGAGCTTGTGCTTCACAATAGCATATGCCACTGAGATTGGGAAAAATATAACAGGTATGGCTAAGTTGTTAAGATTACTAAATCTAAATAGAACAAGTATAACCGCACCAAGAGCGGGGAGAAAGAAACCCATGAACGATCCTACTAATATTACTTGGGCCCTCTGTTTATCTAATGCAAAACTCGACTTAAGGTAGGTTATTATTATAGAAATTAGAAATATTGATGCACTAAAAAGCACATATAGCCAGAATAACCTCTCCGCCCTTACCCAGATATTTTGAGAATTAAAATATAATTTGTGTAATATAACTAATAGAAAACAGAGCAAATAAGAAAACAGAATAATCGAGTGATCTTTCTTCTTAGAGGGAAATACAAACGCTAAATGAATAAAAAAAGCTGGGGCAATAACTAAACCTAGAAATGGAATATTATAAAGTGAATATGTAGACTGAGTATCAAATATTGATATAAACCAGAACCCGATTGAGAAACAAGCCATTAGGAAAACTTTGCTAGAATCTAGATTGGGTTTTAAATAGTAAACTAAAATCCCAATTATAAGGAAAACTACTCCAACAAAATACACTGCACCAAATATTAGGAGGAAATCAACCAATTCAAATTTCATGGTGGGAATAGTCAGGGTAATAAGCCTATTACCCCTAGAGATAGTATAATTTATTGGGGTGCTAATCGGTTCATTAGTAACAATACTGTAAACCTCATCTGCTGAGGAGATCATTCTCCCATCTAAATCTACTATTTTATCGTAAGACTTTAAATCGCCTTTATAGCCCGTCCAATGAGACAGGCTAACTTCAGCGACTATTAAATTTCTATAAAGTAAGAAACCTGGAAAGGGTCTTTCTATCCACTTTACTGCTTGAATTAAACTATAAATAGATATAAAAGCGGAGAATATGACTATTATAAGGGCTATAATCTTGAAGTATTTTTTAATAAAAATATTCGGAGAATAATTCATCTTAATGACGACTGTTGTCTTTTAACCTATCAAACCTTCCTTTAAAATTTAGCATTTTCCCCTTCTGGTTTAAAGGCGCTAACGAGAATCCCCTGGGATGAAAAAACACTTTTTGCATTGGAGATATTTGTAAAACCCAACTCTTTTAAAAGCCTTTCCTGCTCATTGGGATCGAAAAATTGACAGTCCCTTCGAACCTCTTTTTGGATGAAATAGTTATAATAGAACATTTTGATTGTTGGAACTGTAAGACTAAAGATTTCCACCACTGTCCAGGGTATTCCCCTTTGCTTTATTACTTTCTGGATATGGTTAAAATAGATGTAACGAGGTTTAAATCCCTTTATGAGATTTGCAATGACGATTTTACCACCAGGCTTGAGAATCCGAAAAAACTCCCGTATCACATTAACCCGCTTCTCAGGAGAAATCAGATAGAGGGTATTTGAAGAGACAATCTTATCAAAGGAACAATCTCGAAAAGGGAGAGGGCAAACCAGATCCCCTAAGACAACACGTGCATCTGGCTCCTTTTCTTTGTGGACCATTAAGCCAGCCTTAGAAAAGTCAAAACCAACAACCATTGCTCTATATTTTTCTATTTCAAGAACTAAGTTCCCAGTCCCTGATCCAGCTTCCAAAATGAACTCTCCTGGCCGAATTTCTAGTTCTTCAGAGAGAGTCCTTAGTAACTCCTGATAAGGAATCGCTCGATTCAAGACGTCATAAGTTCTACAGTACTTTGCCCAAAATCCCAGGGTGAGTCTCACAGTTTTTCTTCTTTGAAATTCTCGGATGAGATTACTCTCCTTTATCATGTTAATAATAAGAGTTTACTTACCTTACGTCGGCAACCCAGCCACAGTATTCGTCGTTGGTCTTTAGTCTTTGGCTTTGCGTCCTATCCATAAGGATAGTTTGCAATTTCGGTAGGACCAAATACTAAAGCAATTTTAGTGCAAAATACGTGCCATTGCAACTTCTTTCTCGAAAAATATCAGCGTAATTCTTAGATTTTTTGTCGAACTCCCGTTTTATAGATGCGCAGATTCTTGCTACAACCGCATATATTTACGCCAGCAAGTGTGCACCAAGGACAGCAATAAAGGGAAAGGTAGAAAAGATTCATCAATCTAATCTCTGGTAAAGCCGGAGATTCATGTATTATGCCACTAAGGCTTTTGTGTAAGTTCCAGAAGACTTACCTAGGACACCGAATTCCCTTCCGACTTTCTCTAAGGCCTCCAAAGTTCTATTTAAATCCGCCTGGATATGAGTTGCCATAAGCTTTAATCTTAAACGTTCTTGGCCTCTTGGCACTGCTGGATAGGGAAGAGCACTCAAGTAAATACCTTCCTCGTGAAGTCTTTTGTTCATTCGTCTCAAAAGCAACTCATTACCAATAATAATGGAAATTATAGCAGATTGGGAATTTCCAATCCTAAATCCGAGATATTCTAGGTTCTCTTTCATATATTTAATATTTTTCCATAAGTTTTGATTCAATTCTGGTCTATTTTCCATAACTTCAATTGCAGCTAAAGCAGAGGCAGCAAGATAAGGAGGAAGAGATGAGGCGAAAAAGAATGACCGTGCATAATATCTTAGATAATTTACTGCCTCAGGAGATGAAGCGATAAATCCTCCCATTCCACCCAAAGCATGACTTAGCGTGCCCATAACTATATCAATTTTGCCTTCCATTTTAAAATGGCTTATAGTGCCTCTACCATCTTCTCCAATCACCCCTATCGCATGTGTATCATCCACCATTACTTTTGCTCTGTATTCCTCGGCAACTTCAGCGATCACGGGAAGTGGAGCCATGTCACCATCTATACCATATATGCCTTCAACTATTATAAGCTTTCCAAAATATTTATCTTGACTGCTTTCCAATACCTGCTTTAGGTTCTGCGTATCCGAATGCTTAAAAGTTCTAAATGAACCTTCGCTAAGTTTACAGCCATCTATAATGCTAGCATGAACTGCATCATCAACTATGGCTATATCTTTTCTCTTTATTAATGCCGAGATACATCCTATATTAGCCATATATCCTGTAGGGAAAACCACTGCGTCATCGCAACTTGTTAATTTAGCTAACTTGGCTTCTAGCTCTGTATGTAAATTGTATGTTCCTGCAAGAAGAGGAGCAGAGCCAGCACCAACACCGTATTTTTCTATCGTTTCTTTTGTTGCTTTTATCATTTTTGGATCAACAGTAAGACCAAGATAGTTGTTACTATCCATCATAATCATTTCTCTCGGTTTTCCAGTTTTTTCATCCCAAACTAACACTCGATTCTTGCATGCAGAAAGCAATAGCCTTCTATAGGTATTAAAACCCTTCTGGGTCATATCTTTTATGGCTTCCCAAAAAAGTTTAGTCTTTGTAAATAAGTCTTTGTCTGAAATCTCTATAAAATCAGCTAGAGTATAATTATCTGAGTTTATCTCTTCTGTAAAAAAGGATTTTTCTTGGTATTCTTCGAGTTTCCTTTTATATGCCTCATACATACCTATAAATTGAATCCCTATTCCGGAAGGCCAGCCTTCCTCCGGAATCACGTTTTTTCTAATCCATCTAACATCACTGTAAGCCTTTATGGGTATTATTTGACCAGGTAAGTTAAATACTAATAAAACCTTGGTACCAGGTTTTAAAATATTATCAGTCTCAATAAACATCCCATCTGTAGAAATATTCAAGGATCTCCCAACTAACTTACCAGTATCTCTTGAAAAAATATCAAGTTTTAGAGGAAGTCTTTTAGTTTTTCGGCGCTCTCGTAATTCTTGGATAAGATTTTCCATAGATAACCTCTCCTCCTTAACTTACTCACTGTGACAAAATCAAACACATTTAATTTACGATAGTTATCCCTTTTTCTGCTTTATTGCCTTAATAATCTCACGCATAAAAGCAGGAAGGTCATCTGGGGTACGTGATGTCACCAGGTTTCCATCTCTTACGACCTCAGCATTCACATACTCAGCTCCCGCATTTGTAATGTCATCCCTAATAGCACTAACGCAGGTCACCTTTTTCCCCTTTAGCACTCCAGCAGATACTAGCACCCATCCGGCATGACAGATGGCGCCAATTACCTTGCCATGATCAAAGGCATCTTTAACGAGTTTTAGCATTGCTGGGTAACGGCGCATATAATCTGGAGCATAGCCTCCGGGGACAATGACACAATCGAAATCCACACCTTTAACCTTGTCCGCGGCAGTGTCCATCTTTACTGGATACCCATGTTTACTATGATAAGTGTCAGAACTTCCACTTCCTACTACAACTACCTCCGCTCCTTCTTCTCTAAACCTATAAAGCGGATACCAAAGTTCTAATTCTTGATATTGGTTCTCAGCTAAGATCGCAACTCTTTTTCCCTTTAGCTCCATAACTTTTTCCTCCCTTATATTCAAGACGTAGTCGTTTATCGGATAATGGACACTAATTTACGCAAATGAAATGATACAAGATACATGATTCACGATGTATGATGAATCTTGTGTCCTGCATCCTGCTTATTTTCATTAGTGTTTATCTGTGTCAATTCGTGGCTAAGAAACCATAGATACTTTAAATCCTTGCAACCTTCGCCATTAGCAAATGGTCAACTAATACCAAATTTACCATTGCCTCAGCGATGGGAACTGCCCTCGGACAAAGGCAAGGATCATGCCTACCTTTTACAACAAGCTCCTTAATGTTGCCATGCTTATCCACGGTTTCTTGAGTCTTTGGAATCGAAGAGGTTGGTTTTATCGCAATCCTAACTACTAAATTCTCTCCACTTGTTATCCCACCAAGGATTCCGCCTGCATTGTTTGTTTTAAATCTGAGTCTATTAGAATCATCAATATACATAACATCATTGACCTCAGACCCTTTTCTTCTTGAAACCTCAAACCCCATTCCTACCTCGAAACCTCTTATACCACCTATACTCATAAGGGCCTGCGCAAGGTCGGCGTCAATTTTATTAAACACCGGGTCGCCAAGACCTGTAGGGACACCGATTGATACAACCTCAACTGTTCCACCGATTGAATCACCTTCATGTCTTACCTTTTCAATAAGGTTTATCATCTCTATTGCCTTTACTGGATCTGGACATCTAACCGGATTATTTTCAATCTCATTAAAATCTATTTCCTCTGCCACAATATCTCCAATTTGCTTTACATAGCCAATAGTCTTTACTCCGTTTAAATTCAGGATTTTCTTAGCAAAAGCCGCTGCGGCAACGCGTCCAACGGTTTCTCTTGCTGAAGATCTTCCGCCTCCTCTCCAGTCCCTCACACCATATTTAACGTCATAGGTATAATCGGCATGGCCGGGACGATAAGTGTCTTTTATATCTTCATAGGATTTTGAAATCACATCCACATTTTTAATCATAATCGAGATGGGTGTGCCAAGGGTTTTTCCTTCAAAGACGCCAGAAAGTATCTCCACTTTGTCAGGTTCTTTTCTCTGGGTGGTTACTTTACTCTGACCAGGGCGACGACGATCGAGTTCATACTGAATCTCCTCTTCAGAAATCTCAAGCCCTGCAGGACAGCCATCTATTATTACCCCAAGTGCAGGACCATGAGATTCACCCCAGGTAGTTATCTGAAAAAGCCTACCAAAAGAATTTCCAGGCATAGGGAAATTTTATATCAGCAGTAAAGGCAATGCAACTACATAGAGGGATTAAACAAGATTATTGGCGGGGTTGGAAAATCTCTCCTATCCATAAGCTATGGTATGTTATATCTCTTAAATGTAGAGGAAACCTTAGGGTTACAACAATTATTCAATGTTAGGGTGCAACCCCCAGCCTGTAGAGGCACGCCATGGCGTGTCTCTACGTTAACGTGAGGCAAAATTAAATGCAGCGGGGACCTTTAGGTCTCCAGGGGCGTTTTATCATTCCTAAATGTTACCCATTAAAGACATATGGGTACAAGCTTAATTGGGAATGCACCGCACACTGTCATTCCCACATATAGTAAGCGTGAATCCAGTAAAAAATGTGGATACCCGACAAAGCTTGTTCCCGCGTGTCTCTAGCGGGAAGCATTCGGGTATGACATGTGGTGGATGCCCTCGATTTAATCAGGGGCTGCTGAATTCGAGCATGACAATGAGGGACCCTGAAACTCAAAGTAATCTAAGAACACATTCCTTCGACCCTTCGACTAGCTTAGGATGAGCGGATGTTTATCCACTGAAGCATGGTTGACGGGGTTAGAAAACCTCGTCTCATTGTGCAGGGTTAGAAAACCCTGCCTATCGGTGAACGTTAAGGTTCTGGGGGATAGGCTGGACTTTCTAGTCCCGCTTCATATGAGTCTTGAAAGCAAAGCTAATGATTCAATATGATAAGTCTGTGGAAACATATCATATGGGCGAATTTTTATAAGTTTATAGCCAAACTTAGTAAGCGTCTTTAAATCCCTTGCCAAGGTTGGTGGATCGCATGAAACATAGATGATTTTCTTCGGAGAGAGGAGCCCCAGTGCTTTCAATATCTCTTTCGCCCCCTCCCTCGGTGGATCAAGTATTATCAAATCGAATTTATCGCCCCTTTTTAGCGATTCCTCAACATAAAGCTCAGATGGAGAGCAATCAAAGATAACATTAGTTATTGAGTTCGCCTCTGCACCCTTTTTTGCAAGCTTGATAGCCTTTGCGCTGACATCAACTCCTACAACCTCTTTAGCCCTTTTTGCAAGATGAAGTAAGAAATTTCCAACCCCGCAGTAAAGGTCCAAAGCCCTTTCGTGTCCTTTAAGATCTGACCATTCAACCAAAGTTTCAACTAATCGCTCATTAATTTCTCTATTTGACTGGATGAAAACCGAAGGAGATGAATAGAACTTCAGCCCAGATTGATTAAACTCAAACTCCTCCTCATTATATCCCGCAACCGATACACTCCCTGTCTCTAGCGATTTTTTTATGTGATCACGAAGGCCGTTAAGCCTCTTTGGATCCTTCTCGCTGGATGGAACAAGAGAAATGTGGGCAGTTTTTCCATCCGATGTTATATGAATTCTAACCAAAGGGTATCGTGGATTATCTATCGAAGAAAGACACTTAGTAAGACGAAAAATCGCTTCATTTATAATACTCGAAGCAATTGGACAACCTTCTATCGGGACTCGTTTTCGACTTCCCTCTTCATGGAATCCAAGATGATACCTTCCTTTTTGAAACCATGTTGAAAGGGTAACCCTATTTCTATAGCTGTATTCTTCTAGAGAAGGAAATATGGGCTCAATCTCGATGCATCTTAGTCCGCCAATTCTTTCAAGGGTTTCCCTTAGAATGCTTTCTTTAGCGCTGAGTTGAGAAGGATACTTAAGATGTTGCAACTGGCACCCTCCACATTCCCCAAAAACAGGACAGGGCGCCTGAGTCCTTTCAGGAGAGGTTCTTAAAACCTCTTCAATAATTGCCTCAGCATAACTACCTTTGTCCTTTGTGATTTTAACCTTTAAAACATCGCCAGGTAGCCCACCCTTTACAAAGACCACCTTACCATTGGCTCTAGCCATTCCTGCCCCGCCGAATGTGAGCTTTTCAATTTCGACTTGCATGATATAACCTTTAATCCAGCAACCTAAATTATAATCATCGCATCCCCATAACTCAGAAACCTGTATCCCTTTTCTATTGCCTCTTTATAGGCTTTAAGAATAAGCTCCCTGCCTGCAAATGCTGAGACCAACATAAGAAGCGTCGAGCGGGGAAGATGGAAATTCGTTATCAAAACATCAACAATTTGGAACTTAAAACCAGGATAAATGAAAAGATCTGTATAGCCAAATGCAGGCTGCACGTTTCCATTTTTATCAAGAGCGCCTTCTAGGGTTCTTACTACAGTGGTACCCACAGCGACAATCCTTTTACTCTCTCTCCTAGCTCTGTTTATAGCAAGAGCCGCTTCATTAGAGATTTCTCTATATTCTGGATGGATTTTGTGCTCTTCTACATTCTTAGTTTTAACTGGTTTAAAGGTACCAGCCCCAACATGTAATGTAATATAAAGAATTTCAATACCTTTTTGACGTATCTCGTCTAAAAGCCTTCTTGTGAAATGAAGCCCTGCCGTTGGGGCAGCAACAGCGCCCTTCTTATCCGCATAAACTGTCTGATAGAAAATCCTATCGTTCTCTTCAGGCATGCGCTTAATGTAAGGTGGAAGAGGCATCCTTCCAGAGTGCTCTATGTAATCATCGGCATCCTCTTCAAACTCAATTATCCACTCATCTTTTCCATCTTTTAACACCTTCCCCTTCAAACCTCCATCAAATTCGATCTTCGAGTCGTGTTTAGGATTTTTCATAATGGCCTTCCAAAAACAAGGATTTATCCTTTCTGTAAGCAGAACCTCCACTTTCTTGCCTTTGTCTTTTTTCCCGAAAAGCCTGGAAGGGATGACTTTTGTGTTATTTAAGACAAGTATGCCCCCTTCTTTTAGGATTTGAGGTAACTCAAGAAATCTTCTGTGTTCGATCTTCTGATTACCTCTCCTAAGAACCATCAGCCTAGATTCTTCCCTGTTTGAAACGGGGTAGAACGCTATGAGCTCCTCGGGGAGACTGTAATCAAAATCAGCAGTCTTCATCAAGGTTATTCTACCAGAAATGCATTATATTATTTTGATATTGAAATACAGTATAAAATAATATGCGGTATTGTAGGGGCAAACCTTGCGATTGCCCATTTATTTTTCATTCTAGGAGAACGCGAGGCTCGCCTCTACAAATATCAATCTAGATTTATGCCCTATTTTTATATGGAAGTATCTAGTTCTACTTCTTGTCTTTCCCCAAAAGTTTCTTCACCGAAAGCCTCAGTGCATTTATTCTTATAAATCCGGTAGCATCTGTTTGATTATAGACCTTTTCTTCCTCGAAGGTAGCCAAATCCTTCTGATATAAAGAAAACGGAGAACGCCTGCCTACAACTGATACAGCTCCTTTATAAATCTTCATTCTAGCCGTTCCAGACACATTCTTTTGAGACTCATTTATAGCAGCCCTCAGCATTTCCATCTCAGGTGAATACCAAAACCCATAATAGATAAGCTCCGAAAATTTAGGAGTAAGCATGTCTCTTAGATGCATGACCTCTCTGTCCATTGTAAGAGACTCAACTGCTCTGTGTGCAGCATGAAGAATTGTACCACCCGGGGTCTCGTAAACACCTCGTGATTTTATTCCGACAAATCTGTTTTCCACCATGTCTACTCTTCCAACGCCGTTCTTTCCAGCAATTTTGTTTAGTTTATGAAGAAGTTCCACTGGAGAAAGTTCCTCCCCATCAGCCCTTACCGGAACACCCTTTTCAAAATCAATGTCAATATAGGTTGGCCGATCAGGAGCTTTCTCGGGAGAAACTGTCATCTCGAACATATTTTCAGGTGGTTCAGCCCAAGGGTCTTCGAGTATCCCACCCTCGTAGCTTGTATGAAACAGGTTCCTGTCGCAACTATAAGGCTTTTCTTTGGTTACAGGGACAGGAATACCATGATTCTTTGCATAGGCAACAAGATCCCTTCTCGATTTGAAATTCCATTCACGCCAAGGAGCTATTACACGAATACTGGGATTAAGCGCATAGTAGGTCAATTCAAACCTTACTTGATCGTTGCCCTTTCCTGTTGCGCCGTGTGATACCGCATCTGCATTTTCTTTTTTTGCAATTTCAATCTGCTTCTTGGCAATCAGAGGTCGTGCAAGAGAGGTCCCCATTAGATACATCCCTTCATAAACTGCGTTCGCGCGAAGGGCTGTAAAAACAAAATCCCTTACAAATTCATCTTTCAAATCTTCTACATACACTTTACTGGCGCCGGTTTTTATAGCCTTTTCTTTTATCTCCCCTAAATCCTCCCCCTGACCTAGATCAGCAACAAACGCGATTACTTCTGCTTTGTATTGCTCAACAAGCCATCTGAGTATCACGGACGTGTCAAGGCCGCCAGAGTAAGCGAGTATTATTTTCTTAATATCTCCCATTTTCAAAAAAGCCTCCAAGAATTCATTTTGAAGAAAGTTAAAGGCAAAGGTGTAAGCAAATCTTTAGACTTTTAAAATCAGGTAGTCTAAACAAATAAAGATTTCATTTACTCATCTGTTTATCCAATTGACTTCCCCTAAGGTCATAAAAATAGAATGTTGCACCCTTACTCTCATAAAATTTCTCGAGTGAAAAACCGATATATTCTAGCTTTGCATCGTCATCACCCCTATACGTAGTACGTTTCACTTCCTGGGAGAGCTTGCAAACAATTGGAATTTCGTTTGTAGGACTTTCATGACATAAAAATCGAAGTTCAAATTCGCCATCTACAGACATATTCCTTGGAATAGCAAACCCTACAGCCATCCTAGCATTTATTAGTTCAATTACCATGAGCTTAACCTTCCCAAAACCTTCGGCCTCCCCTCCGCCCTCAACCTCAAATGTATAGCCGTAAAAGTTAACGGGTATGTTACTCTCCTTCATCGAATCGAGATACCAATAATCCTCTGAAGTTAGCACACACATAATCTGAAACATTTTAGCCTCCTGAAAACTACTAAATTCAAACCTTAAACTGGAGTAAGTAATGATAACATGCAATGAATACAGTCTAAACAAGCCCAATGAAGCTCAGTTGCTTCCCTACATTTTCACCATCCCTTCTATATGAATGAAAATCACTATTGCATTTTGTACAGATGTTCATTACCTCAATGTCCTTTACACCCTCTTTAAATAGATTAATTCGATTCGCTCCCTTTAAATCAAGGATGTATTTAAGATTGTTTTTTCTGAATAAAAAGTCCTTCCAATTATCAAATTTATCAATGAATTGAGACGCTACATCCTCACCAACCTCATAACAGCAACCTCCGATAGATGGACCAACTACGCAAGAAACCCTTGATGGTTCGATTCCAAATCTTTTTTTCATCTCAGTGAGGGCAGCTATCGGGACCTGTGAAAGGGTTCCTCGCCAGCCTGCATGAACTACAGCAACTAAAGAACCAGTTTTCTCCGCAAGAAGTATAGGAACACAATCTGCGGTAAAAACCCCAATACCTATTCCTCTTAAACCAGTTATAATCGCATCCCCTTTCTCCTTTGACCGATCTTTGAATCCATCATTTATGACGAAAACATCACTACTATGTGTTTGATTTATAGTGGCAATGTTACTCAACCCGAAATACCTTGCAATATCAGATACGCTCCCATTGAATTTTTTGTTAGAAAATCCGTGAACTATTCCGCCGATTTTAGATAAACTTTGAGACTTAATCCAGCTCATTTTCTAATAATTCAATCACAGCTTTAATATCATCAGGAATGGGGGCAGAAAATTCCACATTCTCTCCAGTCCTTGGATGCTTGAAGTTAAGCGTTAACGCATGAAGTGCCTGCCTTGCAAGGCACTTTGAGAGCCTCCCTAACAACTCGGATTTATGTTTTTTTACACCATACATCTTATCACCCAATATCGGATAACCATTTTCAGCAAAATGGACCCTTATCTGATGAGTTCTCCCAGTTTTAGGCTCAACTTCAACCATTGTCACTTCTTTATACCTTTTTATAACCCTCCATGAAGTAAACGCCTCCCTTCCTGCTCTGACCTTTGTTGTCATCCTAATTCTATTTTTAGGGTGCCTTCCTATGAGAGAAGAAATTGAACCTGATTCTCCTTTAATATCACCAACTACTAATGCCAAATACCTCTTTTTTGTTTCGTGTGATTTGAATTGATTTACGAGAGAATTATGAGCAATGTCGTTCTTGGCAACTACCATAACGCCAGAGGTGCCTTTGTCAAGCCTATGCACTATCCCCGGTCTAAGTTTTCCCCCAATTCCCGAAAGACCAAGACATTTGTAAAGGAGCGCATTTACAAGAGTACCGTCTTTTATTCCAGCCCCAGGATGCACTGTTATTCCCCGAGGCTTGTTAACCACAATAATGTCATCATCCTCATATATAATTGGAACCTGTATATCCTGAGGCTGAGCCTCCAGAGGTTCAGGGGAGACAAAGGTTACACAAACGTCCTCACCGCCGCTTAGTTTCTTGGATGGTCTTATTGATTTGCCCTCTACTAAAATAAGACCTTCGTCCAACATTCTTTTTATTTGAGAACGGGTAATACTTGTAAGTAGAGACGAAATAGCAACATCTGCTCTCTTGCCTGATAAGTCTTTTGGTATTTGAAATCTTTCTGTGGATTCTTCCTTATTCATATTTAATTGCTTGGATAGTCTATTTATAAAAATGCTTTAACCCTGAATAATTATTGCTTTCTTCCACCAGCTTTCCATTCTATCCTTTGTTGATATAGCCTCATAGCTGAGCTTGCTATTACTCCAGGAACATCCTTATTTTTTGAAAGTGCTTGCAGTTCCTTATCCCTTAGGTGTCTTATAAAGCGAAGGGCTAAAGACGTTTGTGTCTTAGGATTGTTAACCAAAGCTACTTTGACCTGATAGTTCCTTGTCCATCTACGAGTTGAAGCTATCTGTCTTAGCACCTCTTCGTTTGCGGTTTTTGATTGTGCGATTAGTATAATCTCCATACCGGTAACACGTGGGCTCTTTAATGCAGAAACGGCTACTATTTTATTTGAATCGCGAAGGAGGATCGCTCGTGCCTCTCTATTTCCTAAAAGAGCAAGTTTTATCCTTGTAGGAACGTTCATCTGCTTTATTTTATGAAATAGACTCTGACGCTTTCGTTCAATGGCCTCATCTATCTCTTCTCCAGTTTCCTCTGTAAGATCATTAGAGAAATCAATGCCATCCAGAAAAGATTCATTGATATCTTCGAGAAAAGTAGATTTAGCTTCCTCTTCTTCATCCTCTGACGATAAATCAGAATCAATAGCATCTTCAGAAACATCCACAATCGAATCATCTTTACTATCATATCTTGGATAATTGATAGGAGCTTCACCTTTTTTAGCTAAATAAAGCTTAAAGACGGAAATAACCCTATCTAGTTTAGAGCGACTTATAGAATGGTTCTTGGTTAGTGCTTCGACTATAACCTCTGACCTTAGGATACGTTTTTGATCATCTGTTATTAATTCGATAATGGGAGTACTATGAACTGTCTCGGCAAGAAAGGCGATGGTATCATCATTTGTGGAAGGATTTAGTATTATCTTTTGAAGTTGAAATTCACTCGTTGTATTTCTAGCAATATAATCGAGGAGCTTAAGTGAAGTTGATGTATCATCAAGTACCGTTCCAATTACTTCGTCCGACATTGATTTTAGAGAAGCCTTAGCCTCTCTACTTATTTCTTCATCTTCATCCAGAATCAGGCTATATAGAACCTTAACAAGGTCCTTTGGCGGAATAGTAATAAGGCCCCGTGCCGCATTAAGACGCTGCTCTTTTGGAAGAGAGGGATCCACAAATTTTCTTAAATAATCAGGAAGGCTCGAAATAAAATCTGCCATCGCTTATTAGATTTATTTTATGTAAAAAAACCGATGTATACAAACACATGATCACCAATGATTAGATACTAGAGTAGAATAAAAAGATGAGACTATTTCCTTGAGGGCATGTTTCTCAATCAATACATACGCAAATCGGAGTCAAAAGTAAAGTTCAAGATTGAATTGGAAAATGTAGCCTTTGCAGCAACCTACACGGTATCATCAAACCTAAAGAATATACTAGAAGTCATTGGGAGGAGCAATGCTCCGAAGCAATCCCTTGAATACTCAGGCAGAGGGGTGTAATGAGCCTACATAGTGTTAGCAATGGATTGCTTCGCTATCGCTCGCAATGACAGAAAAGAGCATCATTTGCGAGGGTTGAAAACCTAACCAATCCCATCAGATTCTGTCAATGACAGTAGAAACCTTGTAGCAAGTTGCAGAGAATTATCAAATTAAATTCGAATAACACAGGGTATATGTTTTACTTTTTTTATCTTTTTGGATTTTGTAGATCTGAGCCGAGTTTCAATCATGTCCAAGGCACTGCCATGACTAATCGATATTTCTAAAAAACCTGTGCTTCCAATAATTGCTAGAAGTTCACCCTTTGGAACTTCTGCATAAGATTGTGATATTCCCTTTATTACCTCACCGCCTATATAAACCCTTGACTCAGGTTTTATGAGCTGAGCAGGTATGTTCGTAATAAGGTTTCCGAAAGAGTCTATGTAAATAACCTCGCCTATGATTTCACTTCCCCGAACCACTGGCTCTTTAATCTGAAGCTTTACGGGCTTCCTTACTTGCCCGCCTAAATCATCTACTGTTACACCGAGAGAAAGGTGCGCGGCGGCAGGAGCAAAAACGTCCCTTCCATCAAAAGTAGAACCCACTTTAGGAAGAGTGTATTTCGGGTTTGAAATCTCGAATGCCTTAACTGATTTCAATTCACTATAAACAAAGGTAAAAATCCCGTTATCAGGTCCTAGAAAAATATAGTTGTCGGCTTGTACAACTATAGGCTTTCTTCTACTACCCACTCCAGGATCGACAACCACCATATGAATAGTCCCTTGAGGATAGTAATTGTAGAAATTCCGAAGAATTAAAGCAGCATTAAAAATATCTTGAGGCGGAATTTCATGCGTGATATCTGTAATTATTACATCGGGATTTATTGAAAGTATGACCCCTTTCATCGCTCCAACATAGTGATCTTTTAATCCAAAATCGGTTGTTAAGGTTATGATGCGTTTCATTTTAGTTTTCCATTTTTTCTTCTCATTCACTAATTCCCAATTCCTAATCCCCAATTCCCAAACTATAATATAAACGTTACACAATTTAATGTGACAATAAAATGAAGCTCCATATCCTGGGTTCAGGAACATGCATTCCTTATGAAAGAAGAGGGTCTTCAGGGTATGCCCTTAGGCTTTCAAAGTCAACCATTTTACTTGATTGCGGAAATGGAACTACTTGGAAGCTTGGAAAGCTAGGCATCAATTACCTAGAAGTAGACCACGTTTTCTTATCGCACTTTCATCCTGATCATACGGCAGATTTAATCCCATTTCTATTCGCTACTAAATATGCCCTAGTTAAGAGAGTAAAACCGCTTTATATCTGGGGATCGAGAGGATTTAAACGTTTCTTCTCGGCACTAAATAATGCTTACAATGATTGGATCCAGCCTGACAAATTAAACATTGAAGAACTAGATGAAGGTATAATGAAATTTGACGACTTCACACTAATTTCAGGAAAAACCCTTCATATAGACAGTAGCCTCGCTTATCGGATTGAAAGTGAAGGTAAATCTATAGTTTATTCAGGTGATACTGACTATTCAGAATCATTAGTTGAGCTTGCAAGAGATTCTGATTGCTTGATTATTGAATGCTCAATGCCCGACAAATTAAAGGTTAAAGGTCACCTTACTCCAACCGAGGTATCAAGGATAGCTAATAAATCGAGAGCTAGAAGGCTTATAATCTCTCACCTCTACCCAATCTGCGATGAATTAGATGTTATTAAGGTGATTAGAGAACAAGTGGATGCAGAAACAATCTTGGCTGAAGATTTATTAGAGGTAGAAATCTAATTGTAGAGACGACCCGCCGGGTCGTCTCTACAATAAAAACCTTGACATTAAAATCATACAATGATTTAATTGAGAATTAAGGAGGGTAAAAATATGGAACTTATGGAAGCAATAGGATCAAGAAGAAGTATAAGGTTTTTTAAACCATGGAAGGCAGTAGAAGATTGGAAGATTCAAATGATGCTTCAAGCCGCACGATATGCGTCTTGCCAGGGCAACTGCGCTTCAACCGAGGCGATTGTAATTGATAAGAGAAGATATCCAAAGGACAAATTTGAGAAGATTATAGAATGCGCCTCACCATTCAATGAAATCCATCTTCGCCAAGCCCCGATTGTAATCGCATGGCTTTTAAACCTCGACGCCTGGTATAAGGAACTAGTCCAATCCTTTGCAGTTCTATTTCCTGCAAGAGCAGTAAGCGTGGCTCACGGCTGGACATATAAGTTACTTACAGAGGTTACTTATCCACGTCTCATGAGCTTTCCACGAGAAAGGACTGAAGCGCTCCTTAGAATTGAGGCAGGGCAAGCGATAGCTAACGCATTTCTTGTAGCAACCGACCTCGGGCTTGGGTGCTGCCTTCTTGCAACCGGGAGAAAGCCTGCTGAGTTTCCAAAGGTGTTAGGAGTACCTGAGAACATTGTTCCAATTTGGCTTATGGCTGTTGGGTATCCTGCTGAGTCCCCAGGGCAAAGACCTAGGAAGCGTTTTGATAGGTTATTTCACCTGAATGAATACGGAAATCCACTTAATGAAGACCCCACCGTTAAAGAAGAACTAAAAAGGAGAAAGCTAATCCAGCCCATGGACCCGCTTCCAGGAAGAGATGAAGAGGTAAAGCATGTATGCAGAATGTTCGGATTTAGTGAGGATATGCCTGATATGCCCAAAGAGCACATAAAAGCCCTCTATGAAGATGAAAAATCTCCCTACTACGGTGAACTTCCGCCAGGACTTGAAGAAAGAGGGGTATAGCTACACAATGCGGATTTCGGATTGTGGAATGCGGATTTTTTAAATCTGCATTCTGTAATCCGCAATCGGCAATCCGAATTCCAAAATCCAGATGAAGTTAAAGAAAATTTGCTTAAGTTGACATGAGTGCCACAAGGGTTGTTCCCTACTTTTTGCATTGAGACAAAAGTTTTAGCGCCGCTTCCTTTACTTCCTCAACTGATATATCTCTAAGGCATTTGACCTCATAGGGGCAACTAGGTGTGTACCCGAATTTTGTGCAAGGGCTGCAGGATAGATTTTTGTTAATCGCTACGTGGCGTTTACCTATTGGCGCCCATTTCTTTTGAATGCCAGCACCGAAGAGCGAAACCGTTGGTGTTCCAACTCCGTACGCAATATGCATAATTCCAGTGTCACCTGAAATTAATATATCGAGCTTGGAGATTATTGCCGCAGTTTCCATAAGAGATGTTTCCCCAACAAGATTAAGGACTTTATCTCTTCCAACAATTTCTTCAAACCTTATTGCATCTTTAACCTCGGACCTACCACCAACGAGTACTGTTCCTAAACCCTCTTGAGATAATCTTTTAGAAAGCTCTGCAAAATTAGTTGTCCCCCATCTTCGTTCTGGAATCGTTGCTCCAGAAAACACTCCTATAAGGGCCAGCCATCTTTTTCTAAATTCCGTAACCTTGGGCTCTATACTAGAAATGAGGTCCGAGTCAAGAGGAATGAAGGGCTCATCTTCATTAAAATCAAACCTTTCTCCTTTAATCGCTGAAACCAGATTCAAGAAACTGTAAACCTCATATTCGTCCTGGTTATATGAAACTGGATGAGTGAAGAGGTCTCCCCTCTCATTAGTAGCAAATCCAACTCTTATAGGTGCTCTTGTTAAATAAGACACTACAGCGGTAAGGCGATGCCACTGCTCAGTATCAATCACAATATCGTAATTTATCCTAAGCGTTTTAAAAAGCTCAATCGGGAATCGAAAGTCATAGAGAAAGACCCTCTTGATATAAGGACAACTCGAAAGTAGCCCCGCATTTCTTTTTTCAGCAAGAACCTCTATTTCAGAATGATTAAAGCTCTCTCTTAAAACCTTGAAAGCAGGATAAAGAAGTGCGGAATCACCAATTCCCCCTGGGCGTATTACAAGGATTTTTATTTTTTTTGACAATGCTTCAGTACTAAACTGAGGGGCGATCTCGCTGATGGCTGATAATCCACTACCATCGCTCTCAGGCTGAGAATCAAATCCGTGTTGCGGCTGTGTATTTTTGTACATGCAATCTAAACCTTTCCTCGGTTTTACAAAAAACTTTGCAAGTGAACATGCAAGTTTTCCAAAGATGCTGTCAAATTTCTTTAGACTATTTATCTTTAAGTTCATCTAAAATGCCCTGAGCTTCTATGCTTAATGGCTCGATAAGCCCACTTCGAATAGCCCTTTCAGCGTTTTCTCTTGCTTTTTCCTTTTCACCAAGCCGAATATAAACCTTTGCTAAAAGAAGATTTGCCCTTCCATAAGAGCGGTACATTTCCAATGTCTTTTTCAAATACTTCTCTGCCATTCTATAATCAGAAACAGAATTCCCGTATTCACCTTTTATAAAATAAATAAGCCCAAGATGGTAATACGTCCTTCCATACGTAGAATCATAGTAAAGAGCCTTAAGAAACCATTCTTCTGCATTCTTATAGTCCTCTTTATCCAAATATACAAGCCCAAGATTATTTGCCGTAGCAGCCCTTCCTCTGTATGTGTCCTTTACCTCAGGATCAAGAGCAGTCAAAAGCTCTCGAATTGCCTCGTCTTGCTTTCCAGCATCTTTAAGTGCCATCCCATAGTTTGAATGAGGGATTGCATAATTAGTAGTTTTTGTTTATGTGTCTTCCCAGAGGATTAAGTCATCCTTCCAAACCTTTTGCCTGTCTATAGTAAAAAATAGATACGAAAAAGAGAGAAGAAACCCAAACGCCCAAGCTGCTTTTTGAAAGTTTATCCCTTTTCCTACTTCAAATATAAAACGACCAATTAGCAAACAGTATCCTGCGGAAGGAATATATAAATATCTCTCTGCAAGAGGAGCTGAGGAGAAAACAGAGATTGCCACAAGACAAGAAGGACCAAGGGTTACAAAAACCCAGAATGTACCGAAGGGAGTAACACATTCCTTCTTTATTATTGATATGACACTAATGACACATAGAAGAAAAATTACAAGGATTGAGGAAGCTAAAAAATAAATATCCTTTGGCGCATTTCCTATAAACGCATTGAATTCAAACGGAAAAACAAGCTTATATATATAGAAGAGATACGAGTTGAGAAGTATCTTAAGATGACCTAAAATTTGGTAACCCTCATAAGTGGAATTAGTAGAGCTTTGAGATATGAGATCAGGAACGCCATCAAAGGCCCTTCCTCTCAGGTAGAAATAAAGCAAAACCAACAATGTATAAACAAAATATTTTAATATAAAGTTACGATTCACATACTTACGACTAAGTAAATCAAAACCTAAAGCAACAATAGGAAAAACAATAGCGACCTCTTTAGAAAGAAGAGACAGGAAAAAAGAAGAAGCGGCTAATATCACAAACCACGACTTTCTAAATGAAAAGATATGAAAGATGAAAGCTATGAAAAAAAACAAGCCACATAACAAATCCGTTCTGCCTACAACCCAAGATACCGATTCAACATGCATGGGATGAAGCGCAAATAAGAGAGAAGAGAGAAACGCTTTGGTTTCTCTTTGAGTAACCCCGAATTCTCCAAGCACAAAGAGAACTAAAAAGTAGAAAACCACAGTGGATACGGAATTAACGACTACGTTGGTCAAATGAAATCCAAAAGAGGAAATGCCCCATAAGCTCCGGTCTAGAACAATTGAGATAAAGATTATAGGGCGGTAATACGGCGCTACATTCTTGCCCTTTTTGATCTTGGGGATTACTATTGATTTTATACGGGAGGCCTTAAATGAATAAAAGCTTTTTTCTATTACTTCTACATCATCCCAGACAAAATCGTTTTTTAGGGAAAAGGCAAATGCACCAAAAGAAACAAAGAACAAAAAAAGCGAGACAAAGGCTTTACGCTTAATTAACCTCATAGAGTAATTATAGTATTTCGACAGTCTAATACCAATTGTCTATA
>JAHFBK010000078.1:5925-11527 GCA_023250035.1 Candidatus Dadabacteria bacterium | reverse complement strand
CAGCAGCTAAGGCTATTATTCCTCTAAAAAGGGTTAGAAAGGTACTTGGCAAGGCTTCTCAAGAAAATATAAAAAAATGGGTTACCGAGCTTTTTATCAATGGTGTTACAGAAAAGGCTGGTGAAGAGAATTAAGGTTTCGGGTTTAGCCACGAATGGGCACGAATTTTCACGAAAGTGCGGGAAGTTGGTAGGACATTTGGGCGAAGCCAATATAGATTTATTTAGAAAAAAATAAATAATACGTGTTAATCTGTGTTAATTCGTGGCTAACCAAAAAAAACGGAGGCGGAGATGGATTTCATTCAAAGGGATAAGGTTTCACTTGTCGTTATTGATATGCAGGAAAAGCTTATAAACGCTATTCCAGAAGAGAGAAGAGAAACAACTATAAGAAACTCCAAGATCTTAATAGAAACGGCAAAGACGTTTGAGATTCCGATTACAGTAACAGAGCAATACCCAAAGGGATTAGGACTTACAATCCCTGAGATTAAAGAAGCCGTTGGAGATGGATTCAAACCAATTGAAAAACTTGTGTTTAGTTGCGCTAGATCCCCTGAGTTTAAGTCAGCATTAAAGGAGACTAAAAAAGAAGAAGTTCTTATATGTGGGATTGAAACACACGTTTGTGTACTTCAGACTGTGCTTGATTTAATTAATAACGGATACACGGTTTATGTCCCTGCTGATGGTGTAACATCAAGAAAGGAACTCGATTGGGAAACAGGAATAAAGCTCATTGATAAGGCTGGCGCGATTGTAGGGACAACCGAAAGCTTTATATTTCAACTCCTTGAACGCGCCGGGACAGAGGAGTTTAAAAAGATCTCAAAGTTGCTTAAGTAACTTACAAGATCATTTAAAACTAAAGCAATAACGCCTACTGAAATCCTTATTGCAAACTACATACGGATGTTTAATACTACAGCTACTCCAGAGCTATTATTTTCTTTAAAGCACGCCTAATCAGATCCATAAACAGGGTGATTAGGGAGATCAACCGTTGAAGAGGTAGGTCCAATAGTACCGGGAATATCAAATACTGCTGCCCCCACCATTTCCCATAGTGCTAGTAAATCTTTTCAGTAAGCGGAGGAACACTAAGGCATAGGCGGTAACCAACCGAGAGCCTGAGCTTGGCACGCCGAACCCCCACGGGGTGAGGAGTGCCCACCTAGTGGTAGGCTAGAGAAGGTTTTTCAGATGTGTCACTTCAGGTTATACAAAGTCAAGAACTGACCCTTACTTACTTTTTCATCAATGTTATCCTGAGACCATAGCCAGGTTCTAAAATCGATACACTCTCTTGATTCCCTTATTTCTAATACTTTCAGCAGGTCGATACGGCCTTCCGCTACTGCCGCGGAAAAGTTGGGTAGGCCCTTAGCAGATAGAACTCTATGGAGATTTGCGGTTAATTTTCTATCTGTAGCTATTCGCTCTACGAGAAAATCAAGTTTAGAACTAAATATAGGAACTTCGTTTTTTCTATAACCAACTAAACAGCTAAATTCCCTCATTTCTACAATAAGGTGATTCCTACCTGCGATACCGAGTAGTGCTCTTTCTATAATCTCATGGACGGTTTCTTTGTTTAAGGATAGCTTACTCTCGATATTCGACTCAACTCTAAAATCCTGTTCATCTATAAACTCAATTTTTAATTCTATTGCATCAGGGCCAACTTTTTGATTAAGAAGGGTTTTTATTCTAGAGGCTATGGCAACTTTGATTGCAGGATCATGATCCCGAAAGTCTTTATAGTTTTGATCCGATATTTCTTTTATAACAGAATCTAATGAGAAATGAATAACTCGCCTTGCAACTGCTTCTCTCAGTTTTTTTCCCTGCTTGGAAGAAACGCCATCAATCTTATTAAGTAGTTGAAGATTCTGGTGGGTAAATTGTTTTTGATCTTTTTTATAATCTCTCTCATCCTCCCGTGGAGACTCATAAGGGTAAATACTACAAGGATCAATACAATATGAACAAAGTGGAAGGTCACCCTTTTTTGATCGATATGCAGATACTTTAGATGTTCGACCGGTAGATCCGAATGTTCCAAAAGTCTCGGAATGAATTAAAAGTATCCCTGAGTTTAATAACTCTAAAACCGGTGTATAATCGAAAACTTTGATTAAATGGGGAATCTCTTGAAAACGAATACTGTCGAGAATATATTTGTCAAAAAGAATTAATCGCTCAAGAAATTCTCCAGCTAAAAAATCAACTTCTAAGTTAGGTCCTGCCTTACGATTGGCACAAGGGGCTAATAATTTACCCCTTAAATCCATACACAATCCTTTCTTAGGTTTTCCAGTATTTCTCTGATATGGTTTTCATCGGATATCAATCGGCTTTCTTTGTCGCATCTTGTTAGCTAGATCAGAATCATAAACGTGGGTGTAAATCATTGTTGTAGATACATCACTCTGCCCAAGAAGCTACTGAACCTCACGGATGTTCTAGCCTGCTTGATTGAAATTCAGCCCGTCTCAGCAAGGGCCTTGACTTCTCTCTCAAGCCGATCGCCCAGTTCATCTTTCTGCACTTCAAGATCGTAGCGCGCTTGCAAATTAAGCCAGAAGCGTTCTGTAGTTCCAAAGTAGCGAGACAAACGCAGGGCTGTATCCGCCGTAATGGCCCGCTCGCCATGTACAATAGCATTGATCCGCCTTAGGTCCACATTTATGTCCTTGGCCAGCCGGTACTGGCTGATGCCCATGGGCTTCAGGAACTCTTTTAGCAGGATCTCTCCGGGGTGGATAGGCTCCAATTCCCTTTTTCTCATCTTTACCTCCTCAGGAGTGGTAATCAGTTATTTCCACCGCGTAAGCATCTCCGTCCCGCCACACAAAACAAATCCGCCACTGAGCATTGATTCGGATACTGTATTGTCCTTTACGGTTTCCCTTAAGCTTCTCCAGCCTGTTTCCTGGGGGAATCCGCAGGTCCTCAAGCGACTCTGCCGCGTCCAAGATTAGGAGTTTGCGCAGTGCGGGACGCAATATCTGTGATGGCAACCTCCTAGGCTTTTGCCCCCGGAACAGCTTCTCAGTATCCGAATCGGCGAAATGCCTGATCACCAGAGGTTATAATAGCGCAATATGCTATTAGCGTCAAGAACCAATAAAATGACTGGAAACTATATCTGACTATATGAGTTGGAGAAATAAAAAATATCCATACATAGTTTTTTAATAAAATTAGAAAAATTTTTCTAGTGAATCGTTCACTAAAAATTAATCGCTACGGAATAATAAAGCCTCTTAAGGATACGAACTAAAGTTGTTTAGAAAAACAAAATTCACTATACTGAACTTTTCCTTGAAAAATCATAATTCAAGACCCTTTTTGTTTCTTGGGTTTTAGATTATGCTAACTCGGTTCTTCTTTCCCAGAAAGCAGTCTGTTTAATATCTCCTTCTGGATGTCCTCAATTGCTGTTCTTACTCCAGAAAGTTCGTCAAGGGACTTTCCACGTTCTTTGCATTCTTCAAAGAGCGCATCTATTTTTGAAATTATCTGTCTAATTTTCGTCTGCGCCTCTACGTTTGCTTTAATAAGCATCTCTTCATCCTCCCAAGGGCGTTTTGCGTATGACTCGAGTTCCCTAGCCTGAACCAATAATTCACGTGCACGGTCTCTATAGCCGTGAAGCGATTGGTGAACTACAACTTGAACTTCGCCCCTTTCACTTGGGTCTCTCCAGAGAACATTTTCAAGTATATTTAGATCACTTTCCATAACCTCGCTTCTCCCATCTAGGTATGTCCTTGCCTTGAGAAGTAAAACTGATTGTTTGTATCTTCTATCTGAAAGAATAATCCCCTTCTTCTGTAGTTCATGTCTTATGCGAGAGATAAGTTTTAGTATATGAGCAGGAATAAAAACCTTCGTGGTCAGGAACTGGCAATGGTTAAGTTCTTCTGCGGTTATCAGAGTCCTTTTTCTCTCAACCATAATACCCTGTATCATCTTTAAAAACCGAAAATCCTCTCTTATATAATCAACGACGTATCTAAGTAAAAACCTGTCATAGAGTGCTTCAAGCTCATCCTCCTCCGATGGAATCTCATTGCTTGCCCCAAATAGTGTAATTAGTGGAACTTGAATCCTTTCCATACCATTGTAGAAGATTCTTTCATTCATTATTGTTAGAAGAGTATTGAGGATTGAAGAACTTGCTTTAAAGACCTCGTCAAGAAAGGCAATTTTAGCTTCAGGCAATTTTCCGCTCGTTACCCTTCTATACTCATCATTCTCCAAACCCTTTAGGCTCACAGCACCGAATATTTCCTCGGGTGTAGTAAATTTTGTAAGAAGCCACTGAAAGTATTTAGCACCAGAAACACTCTTGCAAATTTCATGCGCAAGTAAGGACTTTGCAGTTCCTGGAGGACCGATAAGAAGCACGTGAGAGCCTGAAAGCAGTGCGGAAAGAGCCCCATCTATAACATCGTCTCTTTCGAAAAACTCTCCCCTGAGCTCTTCCCTAATTTTCCTTAGCTTTTCTACTGCTCCTTCCATGATATGATGTTAACCCCTTGTGAATTAATAGAGCCGCTTTTTCTTACAACTGCATTAACAGCCTTCGATGTTGGAGCTTCCCCTCCTATACTACCTATTGATGTTAAAGAGAACACATCACTTTTACCTGTGCCCAAAACTACACCGCTTAAACCAGCGTTGATTCGGAGATTAGGGTCAATAGCCTTAACTATTTCTCTAACCTTCTTTATACCGACTAAAGGATCGTCCTTCCTAGCTTCTATTACAGCCTCAGCTATTAGTTCCGTAATGTCATCCCTTACGTCTTCAGGCGATGCGCTTTCTTGTCCTTGTTTTGCAGAGACTGCAGAGCCCTTGACAGCCGCCTTTATCACAATCTTGGGGGCTGTGCTGAAATTTATTTTTTTGTCAGCAGGATAAACTGTGACGTAGTCTTTTATCAAATTAAAGAATTCATCATCCATTCCGTATATCTGTCTAATCTCTTCTAAACTGTCGAGCGGACCGTCTTTTATCTGATAAGGATTTTCAAGACCTGCATAGAAGTCCCCGTTTGCACCCGCAGGATTTTGATCATTTCTCGAGCCTGATATCGGACGGTCAAGCCAGTTAGTCAAACTTGCAATAAAAAGTGAAGACTTACCATTATCTACACCAAGCATTCTAAAAAGCTCTGTAAGCTCCGCATGCACCTGACGGTCGACACCATTAGTGGTCTGATTTACAAGTGCATTTAGGTTGATCTTTGAACGCTCGTCAATAACCTTGATAGAAAGGGAACCATCTCCAAATGGCAAAAAGGGGATCTGGATAGTCCAATACCCTGTAGAATCTCCCACCTGGTCGCCGAAATTACTAGCGAATGTGGTAATCTTCTCAAGTGGCTCGTTCTTTAGTGTCCCAGCAATAACATAAACCCCGGACTTTGCTATGTAGCGCGATTTTAATTCATCCCTTGTATTAGAAGATATTTCTATATCAATATTTGTGAAATACATAAGATCAACTACAAGTGTCGTAAGAATTGCAATAACAATAAGCACTATTATAAGTACGATGCCCTTTTCTGATCTACTCTTCTTGAGATT
>JAHFBK010000078.1:0-5825 GCA_023250035.1 Candidatus Dadabacteria bacterium | reverse complement strand
AGAGAATTAAACACTACATCTTCTCCCCTGCTACTCCTCATTGTTAATGTTACCTCAACTGCCTTTGGAAGGGAGTTTGTTTGCGATGAATCCCAAACATCTACGAATTCCTCCCCATCACCTGATAGGTAAGTAAGGTTATACCCCGCTACGCTTTCGGATAGTGGATACTGAATTGCAACAGAGGTGCTTCCAATTCTTGGATTTTCACCTCTCATAAGAAAAAAAAGACCGGTTTCAGGAACCGGTTCAAGAAAGTAACTGATCACAGCCTGATCCGAATCTGGAGAGTTTATACCTCTTTTATGGGATAGGGAGGTAAAGGCAACTGAGCTATTCTTTCCTTCTACTTCACCAATAAAAAATGAAGACGGAGAACTACCCTTAACTGAATAAATCATACCCATTGGAAATGCCATAGCTAGATCCTCAGTCATCTTAGAAAAAATAATTCTTACCTCATGGTAAAGTTCAAGCTCGCTTTCGGCAGAATCCTTTGCATTTATTATCTGAAAGAATGAGGCATAGAGAACAGTTAAAACTATAGCCCCGATTAATACAGCAAGAAGAAGTTCAATTAGAGTAAACCCTCGCGATCTGGGGTCGCGATCGTTCGACTGAGCGCTCACGACGAAGTCTAGCGGGAGGGTTTTTAGGGAACCTCTATTTGAGATTAGACATTGCCAATGTGACTTCAAAGTCCTTTTTACCTTCATCCCAAGTAATTAACAAACGAACGAGTCTAGTTTCCGTATTTAAGCCCGGAATGCCTAAGGGGGTTACTGAACTATACCATTTAAAACCAGGGGCCTCCGTAAATTCGCCCTCCCTCTCCCCTTCTTCTGGAAGCCCTCCTAGTTCAATTTCTGAAAGCCTTCTTTGAGCGAGAGCGCTCGCAATTACTAAGTTCTTTGACTGGGAGGCAAGAATTAAATCTTTATTTACAGCCCCTAAAAGTACTGCAAGTGAGGCGCCGAGTATTGCAACCGCAACAAGAACTTCAAGAAGGATAAACCCTGAATTAAAATGATGCAAGATACATGATACATGATTCAGGATACGTCTTGCATCTTGCATCCTGCACCCTGCATCCTGTTTATTTTCATTCGTGATCACTTGTGTCAATTCGTGGTTGAAAATTTTTAGCAAATCCAGATCTCCTATTTTTGAAATAGGTCAATATACTCATCGAATACAATAGTTCCCCCCGTGTAGGGTTTCGTAGCTAGTGTGTAGGCTTGTCCATCTTCAGTTGCAAGATGGATCACAGCCGGTTCAACAAAGCCGGTCGGCATAAATAATATAAATTCCCCGCTTCCCTTCTCTGTCTTTCCAAGGCTTCTCTGTGTTTTAATATCTTTAAAAAAAACACCGACTGGAAGCCTCTTTCTTTGAAGAAAGGTATCAGGAGGCGTCACAAATTCATTTCCCTCTATAACTTCAACCCAATACTCATTTGTGTCTATATCAAATACCAGTTTATAGACCCTTTTTTTAAAAACAGCCTCACTATATAGGTATCTTATAGTACCAGTGAGTCTTCGTGAAGCACTTTTGATATTTACCTCAGTAATATCTTTAAACTTAGGAACCGCTATTAGTAAAAATACCCCAACCAAAAAAATTACCACAACAAGCTCTATAAGGGTAAAACCTTTTTGATCCCTCATTGTATATTCCGGCTTGAAATGTCGTCATCACTCGGATACACACCATCTTCTCCCGGAGATATGATTTCATAAGAGCCGTCTTGAGTTTGGTCAGGTCCAATATATATATATTCGTTACCCCATTGGTCCTTAGGAACCTGGCCACCTTCGAGGTATCCTTCTCTTGCGTATCGCTGAGAAATTCTCCCAGTAGTAGGCGGAGCTACCAGAGCCTCAAGCCCTTGCTGTGTCTCTGGATAAAAGGCGTTATCGAGCTTAAATTGTTTTAGCCCAGTCTCTAGCTGTTTGATTTGAATCTTTGTGGTTTCAACCCTAGCCTTCTCGAGTCTCCCAATAACATTTGTGCTGACGATATAAGCAAGACCAGCAATGATAACCAGAACCACCATGATTTCAATAAGCGTAAAACCACCTTGTGACCTCATTTTAAACCTCCTAAACAAAATGATGCATAATTCATGATACATGATGCACGATTTATCCTATATCTTACGTCTTGCATCTTGTATCCTGCATCTTGCATCGTGCTTTTTACCCTTCTATCTTACAATTGTTGAAGTTAAATCAAATATAGGAAGAAGAATTGCAAAAACTATAAAGCCGATCACCGCGCCTACTACAAGTATCATAACAGGCTCAAGAAGAGAGGTAAGAGCAGAAACCGTGGTTTCAACCTGTAGGTCGTAGATGTCCGCAATCTTAGCTAGCATTTCTTCTAGCTCACCAGTTTGCTCTCCCACTGTTATCATCCTTGTAACAAGTGGAGGGAACGCACCGCTTTCTCTAAGTGGCCCTGCAAGGCTTGTCCCTTCTCTCACATTTTCTCGAACACCCTTTAATGTTTCAACATATACCCTGTTCCCTACAACTGCTTCTCCTATTTCAAGTGCCTCTAGAAGTGGGATCCCGCTTGCAAGAAGTGTCCCAAGGGTGCGTGTAAGTCTCGAAATTAAAATCATCCTTGCAATCCTTCCAAATATTGGAAGCCTAAGGGTTAAACGATCAAAGAACATTTTCCCGCGCTCAGTCTTATTGAATCGGTAGGCAATAAATAGAACACCAATAAAAAGAAAGAATAGAATAACAATGTTTTGACTTAAGAACTTACTAAGTCCTATAAGTACTACAGTAATAAGTGGAAGGGCCCTTCGGCTATCTTCAAATATCCTTGCTATCCTTGGTATAACATAGGTCATCATAAAAAATAGAACCCCACCTCCTATAAAAAACATAAAGATTGGATAAATGAGGGCACTCCTTACACGTGAGCGAAGTGCCATCTGCTTTTCAAGAAAATCAGAAAGCCTAAGAAGCACAATTTCGAGTGTCCCACTTGCCTCACCGGCTTTTACAATATTTACATAAAGGTCAGAGAACACGTTGGGATGCTCCTTTAGCGCAGAGGCTAAGGAACTCCCTTCGCTTATCCTATCCCTTACCTGAGTTAGTACCTGGCTCATCCTTGCATCTTCTGTCTGTTCCGATAGCGCAACAAGGGATGCCTCAAGTGGAAATCCAGCAGAAATAAGGGTAGAAAACTGCCTTGTTGTTACTGCAAGCTCTGCCGTGCTGATCCCCTTAAATATGAATAGCCTTCTCGTCTTCCCCTTTTTAACCTCTCTTATAGAGGAAAGAAATATACTCTGCCGCTTCAATTTTTCAGTTGCAGCTTTAGGGGAATCAGCATCTATCATACCCTCAAGATGCTTTCCTTTCTCGCTTATTGCTTTGTATTTATAAACAGGCATATCCTATAAGTGCAAGATCAGGCAAGACTACCTATATCGCATTCATTAAAACTCAAACCTAATCTTCAATCCCTAACCTTTCATCCTCTTCTGTAACACGCATTACCTCATCTATGGAGGTTAAACCCTTAAGAATCTTTTCTGCGCCATCAATTCTGAGTGTTGTCATTCCAGATTCAATACCCTTCTTCTTTATAGTTGTTGAATCCGCAGTGCTCATAGTAAGAGCGCGGATCTCATCATTAATAACAAGTATTTCAAATATTCCGTATCTTCCACTATAGCCCGTACCTAGACACTCGCCACACCCTTTCGCTCGATATAGTTTCCCGTTTGGAATCCTACTTCTATCTATATTTATCCTCGAAAGCTCGTCGTCAAGAGGGGTATAAAGCTCCTTACAAGAGCGGCAGAGAAGGCGAATAAGCCTCTGGGCAATAACGGCAACAAGAGAGGATGCGATAAGAAACGGCTCAATTCCCATATCCACAAGCCTTGTTATTGCACTTGCTGAATCGTTTGTGTGTAGTGTAGAAAAAACAAGATGCCCTGTGAGAGAGGCGTGAATTGCTATATCCGCTGTGTCTCTATCTCTGATTTCACCAACTAGGATTACATCTGGGTCTTGACGAAGTATGGATCTGAGTCCGTTTGCAAAAGTTAGATTCACCTTGGGGTTAACCTGAATCTGGTTTATTCCCTGTATCTGGTACTCTATCGGGTCTTCTATCGTTATGATCTTTTTGTCTGGTGAATTTATCCTTTCAAGAGCGGCATAAAGGGATGTCGTTTTACCACTTCCTGTAGGACCAGTAACAAGAACAATTCCATGTGGGCGATGAATAAGCGAATTTGTGGTTTCAAGTTTCTTACCCTCAAGGCCCAATTCCTCGAGTTCAAGAAGGACTGATGAGCGGTCGAGAAGCCTCATAACAACACTTTCTCCGTGAGAGGTTGGAACGGTAGATATACGAACATCTACGTCCCGCCCAGCAATCTTTACTCGAATTCTTCCATCCTGTGGCTTTCTCTTTTCCGCAATATCAAGCTCAGCCATAATCTTTACCCTTGAGATAACAGATGATTGAAGCCTTTTGGGAACCGCGGTCACGTTGTAAAGGAGTCCGTCTTTTCTGAATCTCACAACCAAATCCTTTTCGAAGCACTCAATGTGAATGTCGCTTGCTTTCTCCTTTACAGCGTGAAATAGAAGAGAGTTTACAAACCTAATAATTGGCGCCTCATCCTCTGCCTCAAGAAGGTCCTTAGGTTCCTGAAACTCAGATTCAGTAATACCTGAAGTCCCGTTCTCAATCTCATCCCTCATCTCCGTACCACGTTCATAAACCTTGTTTATGCAGTCTATAATCACGGGACCTAAAGCAAGAAAAGGTTCTACGTCGCACGCAAAAATTGACCTTACCTCATCTAATACATATAAATCCAGAGGTGGAGCAAGAGCTACAATAACCCTTCCATCCCCCTTCTTTAGAGGAATTAGTCTAAATTTTTTTGCAAAGCTTATAGGAAGTAGTTTTACAAGCTCAGTATCAATATCCTTTTCAGAAATGCTAACGATATGCGGAATCCCATAGAACTCCGATAGAATCGCCAGAACGTCTTCGTCACTCAATATCTTTGATTTAAGTAGGGTTTCTTCAAACCTTTCTCCGTTTTTAGATAAAAGCTCACTTAGCTTGTCTTGCACCGCGGGATTATTCTTAATAATTATTTCCTCAAGGCTTTTCATGTCAGTACCCCCTTTGTCATACTACTCACTAGGGAATTCTCTCTTAACCCCCTGTTGTTGAAGGAGCATGTTTCTTCTCTGTCTTTCTTCCAGTAATTTCTGCATGTCACTTTCGTTTTCTACAATCCTCGGGGTGAGAAGAATCAATAGATTTATCTTAGTGCTTCTTCTTTGCTTAAACTTAAATAGATAACCAAGAAGCGGTACATCACCAAGAAGCGGAACCTTACTCTCAGAGACAGTTTCTCTATCCTGCACCAGCCCACCTATTACTATTGTCTGACCGTCTTTAACAACAACAGATGAATCGGCACTCCTTGTAGTTGTAGCAAGACCAAAAACAGCTGTATTAAGGCCGGGAGGTTGGTCCCGTACCGCAGAAACCTCAGTGTGAATATTTAAATTGAGAAAGTCACCTTGGCTGATCTGAGGAGTAAGCACAAGCCTTATACCTACAGGTTGACGGTCTATTGTCTGTACTGTAACACCGGCTTGCCCAACCGTGCTGCCAGTTGGAAACGGAATCACATCAGCCACGACAATCTCAGCCTCCTCATTATCCGTCGTAACAATGCTCGGAGTGGAGAGTATATTTACATCCGTTAAAGAGGCAAGGGCTTGGAAAAGAAATGTAAAAGACGGAATCGGAGGAAGTGG
>JAHFBK010000077.1 GCA_023250035.1 Candidatus Dadabacteria bacterium | reverse complement strand
ATGCTTTAATCGAGTGACATGCGCGGACAAGATTAACCCACGATTTAATCGGGGGTCATCCCCACCGTCGTCATACCCGAATGCTTTTATCGGGTATCCATGTCTTGGATTCCCGCTGAAGACATGCGGGAATGACACCTTTGCATCCTCCCTTGAGCGTGTAAGTGCGTAACATCAGTTATTTATATCACAAAAGTAGGGTAATGTAAATAAAAATAGAGACATAAAAATAGAGACGAATAATTAATTATATAGAGTTCATACTAATTATCCATTTTTATGCTATTCTATCAAAGCTAAATTTACGCTAATGACGGAATTATGGAGATAAGGCATGGGACTCGGAAAGCTTTTTGGATCTAAAAAGGGTAAGGAAGAAAAGAAAGAGGAAAAACAAAAAGGGGCGATGAAATTAGAACAGGCGGAGAAGAAACCCCAAAGTGAGGCAACCAAGCCTAGCTATGAGGAAGAGCCTGATCCGTTTGCAGGTATAGATGGAGAAGAAGCGGTTTCTAGCGTACTATCTGGTAGATTTCAGGTCGTAGATGTAAGAAGCCCTCACGAATATCAGTCTCATCACATTCCAGATTCAATACAAATCCCTCTACAGCAACTGGAGAATAGATTCAAGGAACTTGACCCGACTCGTGATACCCTAGTTGTCTGCGAGCGCGGCATCCGTAGTCAGGACGCTTGCTGGTTTCTTAGTGATATGGGATTTAGGCAGCTTTTTCACCTAACTGGGGGACTAAGTGTGTATAAGGGTCCACAGGAGGGGACAAGAGTTGGGAATCCAGATTAAGATAGGAGTAAAAATTGTCGCTGTTGAAATAATTAACTTCTGACGCATGTTAGTTGCTAATTTTCTTTTATGGCAGTTTACTACTAGTTGACCTTATGCATAGGGACCATTAAAAACCAAATCTTTTACTTCCCTGGATTCCATAGATAGCTTAATCTCTAAGCAATTATTTTGTTTTCTTATCCATGAAATCATTTTTCTATAAACATCAACCCTCTTGAATTTTAGATATTTGAATTTTCCGTCGTTTGAAGGAATAAGCTCATCAAAAAGAATTGAACTTTCTGGAAATCGTTCCCTCATTGCTTCAACAAGAAGTGTATGAAGCTTAATTGTTCCAAGGGAGATGTAATCAATTTTTTGGGAGTCGAGAACTGAAAATAGTTCTTCGACCATATCTTTATAATCTCTTTCCCAACTATCGTACAATATCACGGGGTCTAATCTTGCACCGACTGTGTAACCAGCTTCCTGACATTCCTTTGCTGCCAAAAGCCTTTCTTCAAAAGAAGGGGTTTTATGTTCTATTGATTTTGCAACCCTCTCAGGACTAAATGTCCAGGATGGGATTATATTTTTAGGAGGATTTTGTATGGATGTGAGATTAGAGATATTGGTGCTCTTTGTTCTAAATTCAATAATTCCATTTTCATATTCAGAAAAAAGCCCATATATATCTAGAGAAAATTCAGTAATATGATCGAAGGCTAAGGCATCACAGACCTCTCCTACATGGAAGTAGGGGTGTGGATGGATTTTTAAAACCTCCTCAATCTTTTTTAGAACCTCGCCCCGATTTACAAAAATCACAGGTATCTTGGTTGGGAAATAATACTGCAGATAACAATACTCACAATCATACATACAATCTATTTCATGAAAAAGGTAACATTCGCCGTCTTCCATTCTTCCTATGCTTTTTAAAACCTCTCCCTTTTTCTCACCTAAAGCGAGCGAGTTTTTATCCTCCGCCGCTTGTTTAGGAAAGAGTTTTGTCTCTCCGATTTTTCTGTAGTCGTCAACAAACTCAATTGAAATGGGAGCCAATTTGCATATAATCTTCTCAGTGAGAGGGTAATATTTTACCTTTTCTTCTATGTAGAGCTTATCGGGTTTTTGTATCATCATTGGGAATTAGGTATTAGGCATTAGTCCCAATTCCCAATTCCCAATTCCGAATTCGCAATGCCTAATTTATTTTCCAAACAGCTTTCCGAGTTTTATGGCAAGTCCCATGTCTCCATATAGTTTCAGCTTTCCTGTCATAAACGCTGTCTCTGCTTTTAACTGCCCTGTAACTAACTTGACAAAATTCTCATCTGACATGCTTACTGTACATTTAGCTTCGCTATTATCTTCTCTTACACCGAGCGTATCTTTTCTAAGATCTACTATCCATGTTCCTCCGTTGGGCCCATTTAATACAAATTTATAAACTGCAGCTATCTGAGAGAACTCATCAGATTTTTCTACTATTTTTTTCTGCAATTTCTCAAAAATCTCTTTAGGTGTAGTCATTTTCTTCGTTGGTCTCCTTAAATCGTGAAAGTCATATTCTACCATTCATCCTATCGGCATTCTATCGGGTAGTTAAATACTTAAAGAATTGACGATTACCCCTTAGAAGTTTACAATTTTTAATGTATATTTTATAAGGTTCAAAACTATGATTATCACGTACCCAAAGAAGTATCAGGTAATTGTAATCGGCGCAGGGCATTCTGGGTGTGAGGCGGTTCTTGCCGCTGCAAGAATGGGTTGTAAGTCTCTTATGCTTACAGCGAATATTGATACAATTGGGCTTATGTCATGTAATCCTTCAATCGGCGGAGTAGGGAAAGGACATCTTGTAAAGGAAATAGATGCACTTGGGGGCGAGATGGGAAAGGCAGCGGATGCAACAGCTATTCAATTTAGACGTCTTAACACGAGAAAAGGACCCGCTGTTCAGGCTTCGAGAATACAGGCAGACCGTCAGGCGTATAAAGCATATATGAGAAAGGCATTAGAGTCTGAGGAAAATATAGATATAAAGCAGAGAATGGTAGAGGGATTTCTAGCAGAAGGCGGCAAGGTAGTTGGTGTAAAAACTAATCTAGGAGAATATTTTCTAGCAGATGCTGTCGTTGTGACTCCGGGCACTTTTCCGAACGGTCTTATTCATATAGGACAGACAAGGATTTCTGCAGGGCGTGCGGGTGAAGCTCCTGCACTTGGAATCTCGGATTCATTTGAGAGTCTTGGATTTAAAATTGGAAGATTAAAAACAGGAACTCCACCTAGGCTAGACGGGAGAACTATTAACTGGGCAATACTCGAGCCTCAACCTGGAGATTCTGACCCAAAGCCATTTTCGTTTTCAAACGATAAGATAGAAAGGGAACAACTTCCCTGCTATATAACATATACGAATGAAAAAACCCATGAAGTAATCAGAAAAAATCTTCACAAATCTCCTCTTTACTCCGGTGTTATCAAAGGTATAGGACCTAGGTACTGTCCATCAATTGAGGATAAGGTTGTTAAGTTTGCAGATAAGGAAAGACATCAGATTTTTCTCGAACCTGAAGGAATAGGAACTTATGAGATTTATCCGAACGGGATTTCAACAAGCCTTCCACTAGACGTTCAGTTTGAGCTTGTAAGAACGATAAAAGGACTCGAAGAGGTTGAGATAATAAGGCCAGGTTATGCGATTGAATACGATTATTCAGACCCTACTCAGCTTAAGCCCACGCTTGAGACCAAGATTGTTGAGAACCTATTTTTTGCGGGGCAGATTAACGGCACGACAGGTTACGAAGAGGCAGCATCTCAGGGCCTTATTGCAGGAATAAACGCTGCGCTCCATGTAAAAGGGGAAGAGCCATTTATACTCGACCGTTCTCAAGCATATATCGGCATATTGATTGATGACCTTGTAACAAAAGGGGTAGACGAACCATACAGGATGTTTACATCGCGTGCAGAGCATCGTCTCATTCTTAGAGAAGACAACGCAGATTTAAGGCTAAGAGAAAAGGGATATAAGATTGGACTAGTAAAAGATGAAGATTATGAAAGGTACCTGAGTAAAAAGACTAAGATTCAGGAAGAGCTTGAAAGGCTCGAACACGCAAGGGTTTTCCCTGACTCACGAATTAACGAAATCCTTACACAGCTTGGTTCTTCACCACTTAAAAAACCGCAGACACTTAAAGAACTTCTAAGGCGTCCTGAGATTACATGGAGAGAGCTTGGTTTAATTGATTCATACTATACCTCTTTGATAAATACCGATATATTTGCTCAGATTGAAATGGAGGTTAAGTATGAAGGATACATTCAAAGGCAGATGGAACAGGTAGATAAATTTAAGAAGCTTGAAAATGTGAGGATACCAGAAAATTTCCGATATGAAGGTATTCCTGGGTTATCGAGGGAAGTTGTACAGAAACTCTCACGCATTCTTCCGGGTTCTCTTGGACAGGCAAGCAGGATATCGGGCATAACACCTGCTGCTATTTCTATTCTTATGGTTTATCTTAAGCGTAAGGAGATCGAGGTCAGGGAGGGTTATTCATCTTCTTTGTTTTCTTGATTCTCTTCGCCTTCTTCAGTAGCGGAAATTTCCTTCTCTAACTGCTCCATAATGTCTTCATAATCTCCGCCAATGTATGTAGTGTTGTCAGGGTCTTCGAGCATATCAACTAAATCCTTTATCTTTTTTCGACCCTTTTTAGCCATTCTGTCTTACCTCCGTTAGCTATGCAACCTATAAATCGAATTGCGGTCGTAGATCAAAGAATTAAAAATCTTCAGAGTGAATGAGAAAGCCTTGAGATTGTTAGGCATTATTAACTTTTAATGAAATTATAAGTATAAGTTTTTAAAATGCAAGCTTGATTTTATGGGTTGCTTAAATCTCTCCTAAACTTTTTTCAATTTATATTCGAGGAGAAAACGAGGTCACCATTTTTCTCAGTAATCAACATATTATAAAAGAAATATAAACAATAAACTAAACTAAATGCACAAAAGGTTTTTCATAATTTCATGAAAGCTTAATTCTAGATTAAACTTCGATTTAATAATTCAAAGGTGAGATCAAATCACCTAAATATCTTTTGAATGAATCATAAACATATACTCTTTACTTATTTTCATGAAATTGATGCTTATGATTTAAAAACGTTAGGCTGATAAAATTGAAGTAATAATTAATACCTTCGGGTGAAAGCTTTTTCTATTAATGGTCTTGAGAACGGTTTATTCTAATTCAAAGCAATGAAGATGGCGGTTTTTATGTATTAAGCTTCTTTTTGTTTTAATTTTGTGCGAAATAATATGGCCAGGTCAAAAAATTAAAGGGTTTCTAAATTTAACTTAATTTATAATATAGAGAAAAAATTAATGGTGTCATATGGTTTTAATAAAATCCTGAGTCAATAGTTTCATAGTAGTTAATAACTATCTAATATCATTAGCTTTTTATGCCTAAGTATGATATAAATCGAGGCAAAAAATCAGGAATCTGATTTTGTGATGACCAATTCAACTGTTTTTTTGAATTTATAAACCCCCTTGACAAATTTGATGGCACAATATATTGTGGTTCAATCGGGCAATAATACAATATGTGATAAAAAAGGAGGATGGAGTCAAATGGCTTCTGATAAGCATGGATCAATGGAAGGAAATGGAAAGGCATTATTAGAAGGAAATAGCTTTAGAATCAATACCGATACTGAGGAGGAGGTTCAAAACGAGGTACAAGAAGTGGTTGAGTATAAAGAAGGGATCATGGATATACCGGAGGAAACAATTAATGCCTTTAGCGGTGATGAGCTCAGCGCAAGGGTATTCTACGAAAAATACGCTTTGCGTGATGAAAGAGGAAAGATAGTTGAAAAAAACCCTGACGAGATGTGGCGCAGGGTTGCAATTGAGATCGCGTCTCCTGAAAAAACACAGAAGCTTAGAAAGGAATGGGAGGAAAAATTTTACTGGCTACTTTCTGATTTTAAATTTATTCCCGGTGGAAGGATACTTTTTGGAGCAGGGCAGAAAAGAAGGGCTACTCTTCTAAACTGCTATTTTATGCCCATAAAGGAGGATTCTATTGAATCAATATTTGAGTGGTGTAAGGAAGCAGCGAGAACATACTCGTTTGGCGGAGGAGTAGGAACAGATATTTCAAATCTTAGACCTAAGGGGTCTCCAGTAAATAATTCGGCTATCTATTCGACAGGGGCCGTGTCGTTTATGGAGCTTATGTCTACGACAACAGGGACAATCGGTCAGGCTGGCCGTCGTGGGGCCTTGATGATAACGATAGGCGTTGACCATCCTGACGTCTTGGATTTCATTGACATAAAGAACGACCCCGCAAGGTTAAAGGTCAAGTTTGCAAATATTTCTGTAAGGGTCACAGATGAGTTTATGAAGGCTGTAGAAGAGGACAAGGATTTTGAACTCAGGTTTGAAAATGAGAAGGTAAGGTTCCGTAGAAAAATCAGGGCAAGGGACCTTTGGAAAAAGCTTGTAAAATCTGCCTGGGCGTCAGCCGAGCCTGGAGTGGTTTTCTGGGACGCAGTAAAGAGATTCTCACCTACTGAATACAATGGAATGGAAATCCATGGGTTTAACCCATGTAGCGAACAGGCACTCGAGGACTATGGAAATTGCTGCCTTGGGAACGTAAACCTTTCACTTTTTGTGAATGATGAATTTACAGATAGGGCTACTATAGATTGGGAAAATCTCGAGCAAGCTCTCAGGTTCTCTGTTCGTTTTCTTGACAATGTGCTTGATTACAATTTTGAGAAACATCCACTCAAGGCTCAAAAAGAAGCGTCACAGCGCTCACGCCGAATCGGAGTTGGGTTCACAGGCTTTGGTGATATGCTCGCAAAGCTCAACCTAAAATTCGACACACCTGAGGCTGTTGAGTTTGCAGATAAGATGTTCGAGTACATAAAGAATATCGTATATGAAGCAAGCTCAGACTTTGCAGCAGAAAAAGGGAGCTTCCCCGCATTCGACCTCGATACCCATTTATCGCGTCCATTTATCACAACTCTTGACGGGCGCGCAATTGAGAAAATAAAAACTCAGGGGCTTAGAAACGCATGTATTCTCACGGTCCCACCTGTGGGAAGCGGTTCTATTCTTGCAGCAACTACAAGTGGAATTGAGCCCATTTTTGCGCTTTCATACTTCAGGCGTTCTAAATCGCTTTCTCAAGAGGAATTCAAGGTATATCATCCGCTTGTTGGTGAGTATATGAAAAGATTTGGTTTGAAGGATGAGAATGAACTTCCTCCAGTATTTGTAACATCGCATGAGATAAAACCCGAGATGAGAGTCCGTATGCAGGCTGCGATTCAAAAACACATTGACTCATGCATATCAAGCACGGTGAATCTTCCAAACGATATTACGCTAGAGGAGGTAGAGAAGATTTATTTCCTCTCTTGGAAGCACGGGTGTAAGAGCATAACTGTATATAGAGAAGGCTCAAGGGAAGGGATCCTTGTAACAGAGGAAGCCTGGAAAAAAACTAGTGAAAAGCATGTAGTGAGCGAAATCGAACTAGAAGTCAGTACCCGGGATGAAGGGATGCAACCCACCCAATACCCCATCTCATCCCTTCATCCCACCCTTAATGAGCCCTTCGACAGAGCTCAGGACAGGTCTGATAGAACTCATCTTCCAGAGATTAAGCCACTAAAGCGTCCTCATTACCTTGAAGGGTTTACAGAGGTAATAAAGACTGGCTACGGAAATCTCTATCTCACGGTGAACACATATGAGGGAAGACCGTTTGAGGTATTTGTTCAGATTGGAAAATCGGGATATACAACGATGGCCGACGCAGAGGCAATAGGACGTTTAACATCACTTGCCTTGAGGAGCGGAATAGGCGTAAAAGATGTAGTAGAGCAGCTTGAAGGTATAGGAGGTGCATCTCCAGTTTTTTCTGAAGGAAAACTAGTGATGTCAATTCCTGATGCAATCGCATCGGTTTTAAGAAAACACTTCATGTCTGGCATCGAAAACGGAGTCGAGGCGAAGGTAAAAAAGATTGACATAGGTTTAGAACGCTGCCCTGACTGCGGCAGCCGCGCCCTCGCCTTTGAACAGGGTTGCATTGTTTGCAAAAGCTGCGGATTTTCGAAGTGTGATTAGTGAATAGGCAATTAATTTAAGTAACAGAACTGACTTTCTTAAGGGTGGATGTAGAGGGTGATTTTTTTCTGGTAACAGGCCCAATTCTCTAGCAATAGAGGGTTTGGCTTTTTTTGTGAGTAGGTTAGGTGTTGCCTTTATTACTAACTATTCCTTAAATAAGGTGTTGTACTTTATAAACTTTAGGAGGTTAATTTATGAAAGATTTTTCTTATCTTGATAAAAAGTATTTCATTGACCGTACTGTGTACAATTGCCCTTTTTGTAATAGAAATAATGTTCCTTATGAAGTAACGCTTAGTTTTTCCTTTGATTGGACGCCTAGTAAAAAATGCGATGGATTTTTGGCAAAGTGCTCATATTGTAAACATAAATCTATGCATCTAAGTTTTGATGAAATATTCGTTTATTATGGAAGTGGTTCTTACCTTAAACCAGAAATTGACGATATCGATGCAAAGATTTTCTATTCTGTGCCAACTTCCTTTTTTATTTTAGATAATCGTGTTCCTACGATTATAAGAGAGCTCATTACAGAAGCTGAAGGTTGCCTTAAAATGAATTTCCTTACCGGTGCTTCGGCTTGTATGAGAAAGGCTATCTATGAACTTCTCGTTGCTGAAAAGGCTGAAGGTATTGACTACGAAAGCAGAATAAAATTTCTTAAGAGAAAATATCCTGATCCCGATCCATCCCTTTTTGACATTCTGGTCCATATTCAAGATATGATAAGTGATAAAATTCACGAACAGTCTTGGGATAAATGGGATTCTCGTTACCTTAAGTTGATTATTGAGACCTTAAAGACTGTTTTGCACGATATCTATGTTTTGCCCAAGATGAAGGCTGACCGCTCACTCGTTGTTCAGCGACTGCGTCAGGAAGTAGAGGAATCTAAAAAAGGGAAGAAAGAAAAAAATAATGGTCAAACAGCATGAGTGAATTTTTTGGAGTGAGGCGAATAAACTGGTAGTAGATGCTAGAAAATATATTTACATTGCTAGGATGGAACTATGAAAGCGAAATGGTGTATGTTGATATGCCTGATGATGGAAGTATAGGAAATTGTGACCTACATGAAAATTGTTGGAGGTTGAGGAGTTCATAATGGTAGCGATTTTTACATTGTTGATAGGTGGTGTTCTGGGGTTTTTTCTTCATATTTTGACTATGAAAATTAATTTTAAGCAAAGAACTATTGATAATAAGATTAAGGTATATGCTTCAATAATTGGCCAATGGGTGCAAATGCGTAATTTTATTTTTTCTAAACTTCGAATTAACCTTAACCCTTATGATGATCCGGCATTTGATAGTATGTATGGTCAATCGCAAGCGTTTATTGGCGATGCTTTGCTTGTTAGTGAAGATGCCGAACTAGCAGAGAAAATAAATGATTTAAACGAGAAATTCTATCGAACCGATTGGGCAAGTTTACTTATGGAAAAATGTAATGAAATTATGGAAGGGATAAAGAAAGAAGCTTGGGACATCATCGGAAGAATGCGAGAAGATGTAAAGGATAGCACTAGATTTGAATTAGGCGATTTACTTCATATTATAGGTGGATTTCGGAGAAATGGAACTATTAAAAATTCCATAACTTAAAAGGCTGAAGTATTAACTTATTTCCTATTTATTCTGAGTTAGCTAGGGCTATAAGAGCTAAATTGTATTTTGGTTTACTTGATGAAAGAAGTTGCGTTTGTCTTAAAAAAATGAAAGAATCAAAGAATGTCCAGCCGCCTGTTAGAGGTATTTGAAGACGCAAAACTTGTAGAGAAGATTAAAACAGGATTGCCTTATTTGTTCCAGCTTGCAGAATTAGAAAGTTCCAGAGCAGGTAGACTAGTAATAGAAGTAGTATTTTCTTAATTTTGTTACAAAAAGCCCAATTCTCTGAAAGCGCAGATCGGGCTTTGTGGTTTATAATAAAACGTTAAAATATTCCTACTCTTTCTACCCTTGCTTGGAAAGTTTATACTAAAGAACTTAGAAGGTCATGACTATTACTTACCACACTTTTCTTGCGATATTCTAGTTGTGACCATTATAAAATGAAGGAGACAAAAGTGAAATTTATTGTTAGAAAATATTACTCTGGCTACTGCACTTATGAGATAGAAGCAGAAAATGAAGATGAAGCGCATAGTCTTGCTAAAGATATACCTATAAATGAGATTGAGCTACTCTCAACTTTAGTAGATTGGGAGGAATGCGATGAGGTCGACATTGTCCCAGGTGATACAGACCAAAAGTGAAATTGACTATTCTTATAAAACAATTAAGATAACGCAAAGCCGAATTGGCAAGGGTTTAATAGCTATTCCTGTAGCTTTGGCAAAATGGTTTCCTGATCATAATGATACTATTCAAGTTTATTTGAATGATTCACCTGTTTCTCAGACTAAGCATTACTCATCCTATGACAGCAGTACTCGTGAATGTAGAATTGGAGGCATGAAACACTGGTTTCAACAAAATAATATCAAAAGAGGAGATGAAATAGTTATTCAACTTATAGATAAGGAACGTTTCATCTATAGACTTATACCAGAGCGAAACTTCATTTTAAAAACCAAAGAGCTACAAAATAGTTTTGATAAATCTGAGACTGAAGAAGAGGCTTCAGAAAAAATTACAACTCTTGCTCAATGGACTCATTTAACCGAAGGTAAGGTTGTCCTTAATGAATACTATCGCTTAATCAATGCTTTACTAACTAAAGGCAGACAATATGTTAAAAAGCCATCGAGTCGAGCAAGGGAAAGTGCACCGACCAATTTAAGGACTTTGCTGGAGCAAATTTATAAGGGGCATTGTCAAGTATGTGATTTCTGGTTTCTTAAAAGAGATAAGAAACCATACTTCGAAACTCATCATATTGACCCTCTAAAAGGTCATCACCCCAAAAACCTGCTCGTAGTCTGTGGAAACTGCCATAATCAATTTGAATATACTGAAGTGAAACAAGTGTTTAATGATGAATGGCTTGTCAGGGTTTCTTTTAACGAAAGAACGCACTCAGTAAAACAGGCTGTCTTAAGTGCAAAGATAGAAGGGTTTTTCAAAGAGCTTATTATCTGATTATTACTTATTTATAACAAACTTGAGTTATTGAGATTGAAGACAAAAAACTAAAGGGAGCAATCATGGCCTCACACAACTGGTTTGAAGAATGTCCTTATTGCGGTTTTGAAAACATGCTTGTTGCTAGCTATAGGGATATTTACTTCGACGTAATTTGCCCAGTATGTGGTTATTCAAGATGGACGGGGGAGAAGATACCACAGACTGAGGATATAGAATTGGCTAAGCAAACACTAAGAGAAATGAAAGTTGAAGAAATAGAGAATGTGATTGAGTTATACCATGAGGAGAATGTTCCACTCATCGCTCGACTAAAAGACGAACCACCAAGTAAAGGCTGAAGAAAATTCTTTTCATCTTTTAACACTCTCACTCTCAAACTGTTTGAATCTGAAGAAAAAGAGGGATAAAATTGGCTGACGAAAAGAAGGGAAGTATTTTGAGTGCGATTATCTGGATGTTTGTAATATCGCTTCTTTTGTTTTGGTTGCCTTTTGCTGGGCCGCTAATTGCCGGCATAGTAGGTGGAAAGAAAGCAGGCGGTGTAGGTTCTGCCCTTATCGCTGTATTCTTAC
>JAHFBK010000181.1 GCA_023250035.1 Candidatus Dadabacteria bacterium | reverse complement strand
CAAGGCAAACTTAAGTAAGTAGTCTTCTGGTTTATATCCAAATGCAGAGGTTGCCAAATTGCCAAAAAAGTTAAAAACTGAAAACGCACCCAAATAGACGATTCTTTCCGTCCTCTGCATTATACCGACTTCGCAATCAACACCCAAGCCTTCTGCTCTTGCCCTCGTATAACTTACCATTGTAGTTGTGCCTAGAATGAGAAAAACAGCATATGAAAAGAAACTAGTATGAAAGTAACCAAGGAGACCTAAATATATAAATATCTCTGCAAATCTATCCAAGCAGGAATCAAAGAATGCTCCATGCTCACTGCTTAAGCCCTGTGCCCTTGCTATGCGTCCATCAAGCATGTCAAAGTTTGAGCCTGTAAGAAGAATTATTCCAGCAAAAAAAATCCACCCCTTATAGAATAAAAACCCTGCAATTGCAGAAACTATCAATGATGTAACTGTGAGAACATTAGGATGGACCTTCTTATCAATTAGATAGTCTTCAATTGGACGCATAATAAGTATCCACCAGGTTTTAATATCACGTCCAAGAAGCTTCGATGCTGAGGGGCCTTTGCCCCCTTTAGCCCTATCTACTACTTCCTCCGGCGTAGACATAACTTAGAGACTCCATTAATCAGGTGATTTTCCAACAATATGTTTAGCCTTTACCTTTAAAAAGAAATTTAAATCGTTTTATCTCTTATACATAAAACATTTTTATAAGATTTTACCAAAATAGATAAATCAGGTCATTTATATGCTGTAAAGCCTTTACATCAGATATAACATTATTTATCACTTCCATACAATTAAAAACTCAATCATTAACTGTGACAAACACGAATTTTATAGACGGCTCAAGATTCTTCAAATTATTCGCATAGAGTTTAGCCGTCACCCTTGTGGTAAATGTCCCTATTCTAACCCTATACAATGTGCCCTTTCCGGGAATATCAGTCGTTTTTATGAACGCTGGGTATCCCTTAGACTTTAGGTTATTAACAATCTGTTTTGCCTCTTCCTCTTTTTGAAAAGCACCTATTTGAATTGTGTATCTTCCCCCCGGCTGAATAGCGGGTAAGGCAGCTATATCTTTTTTGATGGGTTCTGCTTTGTTGGTTTCTAACTGGGATTTCTTTTCTATTGGTTCAACGGTAGGAAGTGGTTTTTCAGATAATAACTCACTGCTTGTAGGTTTATCTGACTTGGTTTCAATTTGCTTTTCAAAAGGCCCACTTGGAGGTATTTGAATATTTACTTCTTCCTCAACCTCAATCATTTCCTCCTGAATAGGAGCAGCGGGGCTTTCGCTCGGTAATTCCTTGCCCGTAATTATCTGAGTTGTTTCCTCAGATTCTTGAACTTCTTTACCTGAGGTTTTTGGAGGCACTTCTTCACTTGTTATTTCTGTCCCAGAACCCCCGAGTCCCTTTCCCACAATCACACCAAGACTAAACGTAAAAATAAATAAAATAACAAAACCAAGGAAAAGATATACAATCTGACGATTGCTAGGGTTATTCTCAGTATCCGCCATTTTTCACATCCTCTCAGGTGTAGTAATACCCAGTAGCCTAAGCCCATTTCTGATAACTGTCCTTATACAACTAACAAAATAAAGGCGGGCTAAACTCAGCTCCAGGTCTTCGCTGATTATTCTAATTTTGTTGTAATAAACATGAAAATTTGACGCAATTTCTTGCAAATAAAATACTAACTTGTGTGGTGCAAGAGAAAGTGCGCTCTCCCTGACTAATTCCTGAAATGTTAAGAGTTTTTTTATAATATCAATTTCTTCAGGGAGGCTCAGTAGGTTCACAAACTCTTTTGAAGGAGATAATTCACTTTCTTTTGCTTTTTCTAACACGCTTCCAATTCTTGCATAAGCATACTGAATATAGTACACAGGGTTCTCGCTTGACTCCTGCTTTGCCAAGTCTAGGTTGAAGTCTAGATGGCTTTCTGAGCCTCGCATGAGGAGAAAAAAGCGCATTACATCACGCCCTACCTCTTCCATAACCTCACGCATTGTTAAATAGCTGCCGGCGCGTTTTGACATAGAGATTTCTTGTCCGTCCTTTATGAGCCTAACAAACTGTATAAGAATAACCTCAAGCGAGAAATCATTAAGCGTTAATGCTCTAAGTGCCGCTAAAAGACGCGAAAAGTGCCCATGGTGATCCGCTCCCCACACATCTACAAGTCTTTTAAACCCCCTCTTAATTTTATCATAGTGATAAGTGATGTCAGAAAAAAAATATGTAGGCTTACCATCCTTCCTTACGAGTACCCAATCCTGAGAATTACCAAACTCAGAAGCTTTAAACCAAAGCGCGCCGTCCTTTTCTTCCAAGGCATCCCTTAACATCAACTCATTTTTTATTGCACCGATCCTGTTTCCACCTCTAACTTCAGAGGGTGCTTTATGAAGTTCATTTTGTTCACTATACCAATTGTCAAAAGCCACACCAAAATCATTTAAGTCCTTTTTTATTTCTCCAAGAAGCCTATCCTTAGCATAATCCTTGCAATAGTCTATGGCTTCCTGCTCGAAGGCTTCCTCAGCAAGTAGCTCTTTTCCCCTTTTATCTCTTATTTCATTAGCAATATCCTTTATATATTCGCCCCAGTATCCATCCTCTGGAAACCCTTTCTTAATTCCAAAAAGCTCCTCGTATCTTCTATAAACAGAAAGACCTAAAAGTTCCATCTGCCTCCCTATATCATTAATGTAAAATTCTCTTATTACATCATAACCGACCGCATTTAGAATATTAGAAATCGCATCTCCAACGGCAGCATTTCTCGCATGACCCATATGAAGGTACCCAGTTGGATTTGCGCTTACAAACTCTACAAGCACCTTTTCTCCCATACCAAGATTACATTTCCCATAATTTTCTCCTAATCTTTCTATTTCCATGAGTCTACTGGTAATGGCTTTTTCGTTTATAAAGAAATTTATAAAGCCTGGCCCTGCAATCTCTATCTTTTTAAATAGATTCCTTCCCTCAATAGATATATTATCGATTATTAGCTCTGCCACTTCACGGGGTTTTTTATTTAGTTCACTAGCGAGAATAATGGCTACATTTGTTGAGAAATCACCAAATTCTCTTCTTTTAGGAATTGTTATTTCAATCTCTCGAGAATTAGATGCAAGACCCTTTTTTCTTCTTAAAACATCTAATGACTCGGCTACTATTTTTTGAACCTCTTCTTTCATTTAAACTAGCAAATTACATAATATTTTTTGGGCTCGCAACAAATGGTTTAATGATTATAACTTGGGATTTAATTTAAACACTATTGCTCTGTAAGGATCTCCTGTGTTAGATGCGATACATCATTTACGACATTAACATTAAAATGTCCATTCCTAAATAGTATGATATTTTTCGAGGCAGCTTTAAGTTTAAAACTCCGAAATTCCTCAAGTCCAATGCCTTTGAATCTGCAAAGAAGGGTGATTATTGTCAGGTTATGACTTACGGCAACAACCGTTTGATTCTGATGTTTTATATATATTCTCTCAATAGCCCTCCAAGCCCTTTCTTGAAGCTCTTTGAGTGATTCTCCTCCTGGGAGTTTTACAATCTCGGGACTCTCTACCCACTTATTTAAAAGAGGTGAATATCTTTCTCTTATCTCAACAAATGTAAGCCCTTCAAAATCGCCCTGATTCAGCTCCCTCAAATCAGGATCAATCTCAACTGCAAGTTTATGGTGATCAGCAATCGCATTTGCTGTGTCGAGCGCCCTTTTTAGATCGCTTGAATAAACGGCAGAAATAGATTCATTCATCAAAGATTTAGCTAACTCCCTTATCTGTTCCCTACCATTATCGTTCAATTCCGTGTCAGAAAATCCTTGACATATGCCAACTCGATTCCATTCAGTCTCTCCATGACGAATAAGAATGAGGTTCATTATTCTGTCTC
>JAHFBK010000076.1 GCA_023250035.1 Candidatus Dadabacteria bacterium | reverse complement strand
ATAGTAGATACTCGGCTTTCGCTAGTAGGATCTTTCAATATCTCCGGTACTGAACTGATCTTTGGTTGTTCCGCGCCTTCCATTGGTTCTATCTCTGGCAAAGTAAGAGGCCTGCCTTTGTTGAATAACTCCCCATTAATAACCGCGTAAACCTTGCAAAGCTCAAGAGTACGCATCATTTGCGGATGATCTCGTAGGTTTTCAATCAGCTGACGAGCTGGAATTCGATTACCATCTTTGGTCCTACACCTGTAACAAGTGTGAATCCATCGGCTATGCGTATGGCTTCTGCAGCCATATTGGGAAGGGTCTGTAGAGAACACTTAATAGGTTCCAGAGCATTTTCCAGTTCAGATCTGAAATCACTGACAGAAAAATCCCGGCCGCGTTGTCGGTCAGGAATATAGCCAAACCTAACGGTACCAGCTGCTACCCCATAGCGGTTACCTTTATCATTTTTAACTGTGTGAATCAGAGCGTAGTCTTCAAACATCTGTGCCATATAACATTTTCCGCCATTACCATGTCCTCCCTGAACCGCGATTGACCTAGCTCCACGTCGAGCTGCCTCGGGGTCGGCCCAAATCCTAAAGTTTTGTTCTATCATTGTGCTAGTCATTCCAGAGAAATCTAGGCATGAAATAGAAGGCCTAGCATCTCTGCGCCCATGATCAAAAATGACGACTATGACGCGCTTAGGTTCAGGGGCGTTTTCCCTAGCGTATGCATCAGCAGAGTTTTTTAGTAACTCAGGTAATCCACTTTCATGGGATTGAAAAGCCTTACTGATAAGCCTAATTGCACCTTCCTCATGAACCTTGACATCTTCATCTGGGGTGTAATTAAACTTGGCCATAACACTCCCCTATGATTCTTCACGAATCACAGGTAACTTAAAATAATCCAAATCTATTCCGTTTATCCACGACTCCCAATGTCATCAAGTCACATTTTATTGAGTTATATCACAAATCAGATATATTTTTCAACTAAAATTTAACCTTTATATTATATCTCTAAAAATTTATTTTTTATTCTCCACGATAGACTTTCATTATTCCCAGTTTATGGTAAATTCTTGTACCAATTTCAAAAAGGGGGAGTAAAATGGCAAGTTCAATCCCTAGCACTCAGGATGCACGTGAAATTCTAAAGAAACATAAAATAGCAATTGCAGGCATAGGCGAAACTGAACAGGGAAAGATTCCTAATAAAAGCTCTTTTCAGTTCCTCTCTGAAGCCTCCAAGATTGCAATAGAAGACGCCGGTATAAAAAAAGACGATGTAGACGGTTTAGTAACTGCATTTTCACTTGTAGAGCAAACATTCATGCATTGCACTACCTTTGCAGATTACTTTGGGCTTAGACCAAAGTACTTTTCATCCGTTGCGATAGGTGGGGCAACCGCTGTCTGGATGGTAGCTGAGGCAGCTATGGCTATTGCAGCTGGACAAGCCGAAGTAGTACTTTGTGTTAGAGGAGATAACACGCTTTCTGGAATCTCCTCTTCCGGTATGCTTGCACTCATTAGAGAGATGTGCCATGCAGAATTTGAGTTTCCTTATGGCTTGACCACACCGGGTGGTTATGCTCTTGCGGCTCAGAGGTATCTCCATGAATACAATGCAAAACAGGAACATCTCGCTGCCGTGGCTGTTACGATGCGGAAACATGCGAGTCTTAAACCAAACGCTATGAATAAAGAGCCTCTTACGATAGATGAGGTTATAAATTCTCGTATGATAGCCGCGCCACTTCGTAAGTATGACTGCTCAATAATTTCAGATGGTGGAGCTGCGTTCATTATTACAACCGAAGAAAAAGCCAAAGCTCTAGGGATTAAGAAACCGCTTGTTTATCTTTGGGGTATGGGAGAGGGATATTCTCATCAATACTTTACCAGCCTTGCTGACTTAAATCAGATCTATAATGCTATTGGCAGCTCTGGCGAGAGGGCTTTTAAAACGGCTGGAGTAGGACCTAAGGATGTAGATGTTGCGTTTCTCTATGACTGCTTTACCATCACAGTCCTCTTAGAATTAGAGGGGCTTGGATTTGTACCAAAAGGGGAAGCGGGTCCTTTTGCTTTAGAGGGTCGTTTAGAGATCGGTAAGGATCTTCCTCTTAATACTCACGGAGGGCTTCTTTCACAGGCTCATCTTGGGGCTATGCACCATGTTGTAGAAGCAACAGCGCAGCTTAGGGGAGAAGCGGGTCCTAGGCAGGTAAAAGGTGCTGAAGTAGCCTTAGTGCATGGAAATGGCGGAATCGTCTCTGCACATAGTACAATCGTCTTAGGAAAAGAACCTATTTCTTAATAAAAAGAAATCATTCTCACAGAAGATAGATAGATTACTTAGAATAATTTGCGAAGTTCTCTTTCTATAGGCTCTGTGGCTAAATACTTAGGAAAGGAGATTATCAAAAATGTCTGAAAAAGCTAGTACTAAAAGTGGCAGTTATGAAAAGCCTCTGCCAGAATTTCGTCCGGAGACTAAGCCTTATTGGGACGCTTGCAAAAAGCATGAGTTCTCTTTACCAAGGTGTAAGAAATGTGGCAAGGTTTTCTTTTATCCACGTGCACTTTGCCCAGTTTGTATGTCTCAGGATTTGGAATTGATAAAAGCAAGCGGTAAAGCAAAGGTTTGGACATTTGCTATTCATCATATGGGGCCTACCCCAGCTTATAAGGGGGAGCCTCCGTATGTAGTTGCCATCGTAGAAACTCAGGAGGGGCCAAAGATGATGACCAACATAGTAGGCTGCAAACCAGAGGACGTTCGTATCGGGATGGCTGTGGAAGTAGTGTTTGATGATGTTACCCCAGAGGTAACATTGCCTAAGTTTAAACCCGTAGGTAAATGATGACCTTACCCTTATTTCGTGGCTTGTGTTTCCATGCACGGTTCACGACATACGAATTGCGATTCACAAAATACTAGTTTAAGGAGCAAAATAAATGGCTCAGGAAATGGCTCGACTTTTTTATGAGGATTTAAACATTGGCGATCAGGACCAGAGCACTGGCAGAACGATTACAGAAACCGATGTTGTGAGTTTTGCTGGTCTCTCAGGCGACTTTAACAACATGCATATTGATGAGGAGTTTGCTAAAAAAACCGTCTTCGGAACCAGAGTAGCACACGGTCTCTGTGTTCTTTCAATCGCGTCTGGTCTTTGGTTCACCATGCAAAGATTAGCCACAATCGCTTTTATGGGGCTTGAGGACTGGCGCTTCTCTAAGGCAGTAAAGTTTGGCGATACTATTCGAATAACGCGAAACCTTGTTGAGAAGAGAGAGCACAAACGCCCCAACATGGGATTCCTCATCTTTGAGGTTAAAGTTCACAACCAGGTTGATGAGGTTGTACAGGAAGGTAAATGGGTGATTTTGGTTCAGAGGAAAGGATCCTAGCTTTTATAGGCAGTATATTCAGCTATGATGTAGCTCAGCATAGCTAAAAATGAATATAACTATAGGGCATTTTAACTAAACTAACTACCTACCTATACTATTACTGTGTATGTTTTCATAAGGCCTTAGAGAGATTTTCCTGTAGGATTTTTATTTATTAAATTTTGTGCTTAGTAATTACCCATACATATGGTGCCCTAACCACTTTTATCTTCTTTTTTGAATCAACCGCTTCCACCCGTTTATAGAAATTTAACTGTAATTACAGTAATATAAGATGATTCAACTGTATTGAAGCAAATAAGTTTATTAATAGAATAACAAACTCTCTTGACATGGATATGTAAAGTGTGCTAAATGCTATTGCAGTATGGTTAAAGTGGTAGTTTTAGTGGATTGGTGGTATATCAATTACAGGTGGGAATCTACTCACTAGTGTAGAGGAACAGTTTAAGAAGGATAAAATACCACATAAAAGGAGGTACGGAGAGAGATGGTTCCAGTAGAAGCGTTACTTGGTCTTGTTTTGTTAATGGTTGGTTTTGTGTTCTTTGGTAATGGTATGACCCTGCTTGGAAAGACCGGGGCAAAAGAAATAGGCGTCTTAAACCTTGCAGTGGCGGTAATGATTTCTATAGCAGCATGGAAGCTTCATACACTTGGGCTAACTGCTGCTACGGCCTTGATTTTAGTCTTTGCCCTGATTTACTATATGGTAGGCGGTATCTTTTGCCTTGGTTATGATGCTAAGGGGCTTGGCTGGTTTTGTCTGTTCGGTTTTGTTGTGTTTCTTTGGTACGCCTACCACTTCTTTGCATTAGCTGCAGCAGTGCCTGCTATAGCTGGTGTTAAATGGTTCGGTGTTTTCTGCTTAGCTTGGGCATTGCTTGTTATACTGGCATTTCTTGCTCTTGCTTTGGGAAAACCAATAGCATCTACAGTAGGATGGCTTTTTGTTGTTGAGTCTATTCTGACACTTCTAATCCCTGGGATGATACTTCTTACAGACAAGTGGAACCCGCTAGGTGGCGTACCTGGCTAAGAAAGGGAAATTCTTCGTAAGGCATATGGAAGGTTCGGATCATAGTATGGTCCCTACCTTCCATGCTATTTTAGTTCTAGTGGATTTCGCACTATACCCAAGGGCTTTTTTATCTAGGGGTCAATTTATAAAAACATAGTAGTCTTATAATTAAGAAAAGCAGCTTTTTTGTACCCCCTCCACAATAAGTTTACGTACCTCTACCACTCGGGCTACGCCTAAAAAGAATACGGAAGGGAAGCTTTAGAAGAAAAGCTATAATAGATGGACGAAAAAAGATAGAGATAAAAAGCCATAGGTCACTTGGGCGAAGGTATATTTTAGAATCCCATACACCCATTTGACCCTTTAATACGACAAACTCTCCATCGACACCGGCGTCTTTTATTGTTATCTCAAACTCACCCGCTGGGCTGACAACTTTCAAAAAGCATCCCTCCTCTCTTATACATATAAAAGGCTCATACAAAACTAACTATCTCTAGTCAGGAATGCAAATTTGTGCTGAGCTAAAGGATCTGTAAATCAGTAAAAAGTGCTTAAAAGGGGGATTTAGTTAGCAATGATCTAATTAATTTAGACAACATTAATAAATCGTACCTAATGTAATAAAATAGTTACTAATTAAGATTAAGCCTAAGCACCTTTAATGCTAAGAAGAAGTTTGTATATTCCTTTTTCATACACAAATCACAAAGTTATAAACCTAATGCCTAGGCTTACCTGTGGGTCTACAGGCTTTTATTCTGGAATAATTAGCTACCAAAGAAAAAAACTCCCTTATGGATATAATACATTCTTTCCCCATAGGGAGTATCAATTTAGCTACTTGATTATTACCTAACACACAGCAAAACAGGGCTGTCTTAGACTTAGACAGCCCTGCCCTCTTATATAAACACTCTCACTCTTAACCCTGGCTATACTGTGGGAGTAGGAAGCGATGGCGCATGTTGTACTTCCAAGGTGTGGCGTAGAGAAGCATACCAAAATCTTTATCCGGATCTCTTGTGATTGTTTTAGTCCATATTGTCTTGGCTGGAGGAATAATCAGGTTGAATGTGAAGCTGATAAGACCGACTATTTCCGTAGCAGGAATCTGTCCGCCCATATAGTCGTACGGTGTTCCTGACATGTACCATGAGCGGATGTCATTGCCTGTTGCTGTGCGGATACTAGCTGGGTTCAACTGGAAGCGGTGTCCAGTCCCAAACCCTGGAGGAAGTTCAGACGGAAGATAGGTAACCTCGTGTATGCTGTGTATTACGTCTGGCTCCGTGGTAATACGATAGTTCATGCGACCCCAGTCAGTCTTGCCATAGAAAGTTGGTCTTACTGAAAGCGGCTTGTCGGAGTAACGGCCGTTAGCTGTATGGAGAAAATAACCACGACGCTCCATCGCCATGTTAAAGTAGTTATTGTTTGTTCCATGCTCAAATGCAGCTATATAAGCAGCTTTCTTTGGAAATCCAAATGGCTCTTTTCCCGCGAAAATCGGGGTGTCATTTGAAAGATACATATATGGATAGTATCCAGCTTTATAAGTGTTGCCATCTGGCGAATTTACGGTAGCTGAGAATGTGACTCCGAACTCCATGTACGGTCCAATCATCGTGTTTCTGTGAATAACGTACCAGAACTCAATTACGTCATCCTGAATCTGGATTGGTTCAGGAGTGACGTGCTTCATGTTGTTTATATCAGCGCGGATAACATAGGCCATCCAGCGGCTTTCTGTATAAGTCAGAGGAACGATATCGTAGTCAAACACTGGGTCTGCTACGCCCTGGCTTATGATGTGGATTCGATCTCTATCCAATGGAAGGGGTGGTACTTCCCCTTCTGCTAACCATGGATAACTATATTCATTTCCTTGTACGCCCATTTGTATATACCTCCTTATTAAATTTTAGTTATATGTCTTCGTTCTACTTCTAACACATCCCGCCATTATGAACCCTGGCTGATCGGGAACTGCTGACGGAGACCATACTTGTACGGAGTCGCAAACCCTCTGTAAGAAGCCGGGCGCTCGTATGTCTCTCTCCAAAGTATCTTAGGAACCGGGATTACAAGATCAAACACGAATGAAATACAACCAGTGACCTCAGTTATCTTGAGCTCAGTGCCCATATTATCAAACGGTGTGCCCTGCATGAACCAGTTAATAGCCGCATTGGAAGCTGTACGGGTATGCTCAGGCTTAATCGCGAAGCGATGCCCCTTAATACCAAATACTGGTGGAAGCTCTGAGGGTATATATGCTAGCTGCCACTCAGAACTTGAGAGATCAGGCCTGGAAACAACCTTCATATTAAACTTACCCCAGTCAACTTTGCCATAGAAATGTGGTGGTGTTACCGGCTTATCATCGAATTTACCGGTTGCGCTATGTAGCAGATATCCATTACGGGACATTGCAAATCCGAAGAAATCGGTACCCTTTTCACCGCCGTGAGTGGTGATTCTGATGTAAGACATCTTCTTGGGAAACCCAAGAACACGACCGGCGTCCACCGGAGCATCGCCCGTAAGGTACATGTATGGGTAATAACCGGCTTTCCAAACATTGCCCTTAGGGTCCTTATAAGTAGCGGAGATTGTTACTCCAAACTCAAGGTACGGACCTAACATTGTATTTTTATGTTCGACGTACCAAAATTCCACCAGGTCTGCATTGTCTCCATCCCACAGTGCGAGCGGTGGGTTGGGGGTGAGCCTCGCTCTTGCTGCCTCCGGAACTCTGACAACAAAAGCAGACCAGCGGCTGTCTGTATATGTGAGCGGGAGAACGTCGATGTCCCAGAGCGGGTCGCTAGGGTTAGCGATGATCCAGGACTTTATGTCTCTCTCGCATGGTGGTGGCGGGCACTCCTTAGTGAGTTGCCAATACTTGCTTGGGACGTTTATATGTGTAGGCATATCGAAAACCTCCTTTCTTAATAGATTTTTTTTGTTGGATTGTTACCAATCCTGAGGAGAAACTAATCAAAGATTCGTTTGACTGAGGCTCACGAACATCTTAATTACGTTTCCTTAACCCCATCTTCCTTCTTTATATCAGAAATTACCTAAGCTTGTCAAGGGGTTTTTTTTACAATGGAAAAATTTTTTAAGTAGCAGACTTAACGCAAGTATGAAAAAGGAAACTATCCCCTTTTACGCAAGTTCCTCAGATTTAAAAACTTGAAGTGCTAAGGTGGCAAAATTCCCAACCTTATGCTGAATAACCAGATTAGCATCCATATCATAGGGCGTAGGAGTAAGGTTTATAATAACTAACTTCGCTCCGGCACGAAGGGCAACGTCAGGGAGTATATTTGCAGGCGATACTTGCAAGGACGAGCCAATAACTAAAAACAGATCAGCTTGACGAGTTAGCTCTAAAGACCTTTCCCACGGAACTCGAGGGAGTATCTCACCAAAAAAAACCGCATTTGGCTTAAGTACACCCCAACACTCTTTACAAAAAGGAGGGTTTTCCCCAGAGATTACCCTTTCCATAACCTCATCCATAAGGGATATTAAACTGCAATTAAGACATACTGCCTGTCTTAGTGAGCCATGAAGCTCGTAAACATTGCCGGAGCCTGCTTCTTGATGAAGCCCATCAACATTTTGTGTTATAACTCCCCTTAACAACTTGTTATTTTCAAGTTCAGCAAGTAAATAGTGTGCTGGATTAGGTTTAGCCGATCGGCGTATCGAATACATCTCGATAGCATAGGAATAATAGCGAGTTGGATCTCTAAAAAAACCATCCAAAGAAACCACAGATTGATCCATTTTCTCCCAGAGCCCAGAGCCTGGCGAACGGTAATCTGGGATACCTGATTCTGTACTTATACCAGCGCCGGTTAAAGCTACTGCATTTGACGCAGATGAAACAATATCAATAAACTCTTTAGCCTTATCGGTTATTTCACTCATAAGTACGGTTAGTTAGAATAATACAGGCTGTTTGAACTCAGGATTTTAGGCCAATTACTGCATTATTATGAAGCAGTAGTTGTATCGTCCTTTATCAAAGACAGGATATGGGCCTTCATCTCCGGGGTAACCTTCTCCACCTTGTGATCCCACATTATGTGCTGGGTAATCTTCATTAAGACTTCCCCTTCGTTATAACCGGTGAATTTCTTCTTGCAGTCCTCGTTCCCGAGCTCCTTGCAGGTTAGAATCTTCCTTGGCATGTTCTTATCTCCTTTCCGAATTTCCAAATGGCCTTAAACAAAGCGCAAAGATAGAATACCCTTGTTATGACAATAGACAAGGTCAACAAAGGAGTTGTTACGGATAGAGACAAAAAGCAAAAAGCACGTACACGTAGTGCGCGTAATGTGGGTAGGAACGCGCCTCGGGCGCGTTCCTACGAGGTTCATTAAGGCAGATAACTCAATCCGTTCTCTCAGGAAGCCCCATCATTCTGGAGATGGCGTTAATCTCTTCTACCCTCTGAGGCGTCAGCTGGGCTTCATTCTGAAGCATGTTCAACTGCTTAAGCATCTCCACCGCTTTCGGATCGCTGTGCATTGGATTACCGTACTTGCCACTAGAATAGATCTTATCAAAAGGCTTACGTTTTCTCTGGCCGCCTGTTAGCGGGTCTTCTGCTGGGTATCCTAGAGCCATGCCCCAAACAAACCGACAGTGGTCAGGAAGCCCAAAAATCTCAGCTATCTTCGGTCCTACTCCTGCAAATGAGGTAACCCCCAGTCCCAGCGCAACCGCTGTCAATTGAGCCTGAGCCATTGCCATACCCGATTCACAGGAAAGCATAAAATCCACCGCCTCTGTTGGAAAACTGGTAAGACGAGGTCTAGCTGATTTGTCAATAAACTCTGCACTCCAGCCGTGGGATGGGTTAACTGCGCCTACGTGATAGAGTTCAATCAGGTGGTCTGCAATTTCCTTATACCAGGCATCCCTTTCTATAAACCAAATAATAATGACTGGAGCCATGTCTATGATTGCCACATTGAAAGTAGAAACCACGGGTTTCAGTTTCTCTTTCGTTTCTTTATCATTAAACACAATGGCCTGTACAGCATTCGCGTTTCCCATATGAGAGGCAATCCGGGCTGCTTGTAGAACTGCTTCAAGTTTCTCTGGCTCTACTGGTTTCCACGGTTTGAAATACCTTACAGAGCGCCTACTCCCTATAACGTCAAAGAAATCTCTCCGTTCTATGTCTAACATACTTTATGCCCTCCTTTTTCATTTAAATTCTCGTTCCAAAACAAAATCTGTGAACTCCGATAAAACTGACTATGCTCCAGAAAATATTTTTTGTCAAGCGGTTTTTACTCAATCACGATAAAGGACGAAACTTATACGATACAATATCCTTTCCATCCTTACCCTTACGAATAGGTCCGACAGTAACCCCCATCTTCATATCGAGCTTTAGCTCTTCTGGTTTATCAGTCTCTATCTGCGCCATAACCCTGACGCCCTCTGGAAAATCAACTAGCCCCAATCCATATGGAACTGGGTAATCAGGAAAGCTTCTTCTTACTATCGTGAATGAATGAAGAATACCGGTTGGACTAAGCGGAGAATCCTCCAGGTCATCTGAGAAACAGAAGGGACAGGCGTAGTATTTGGGAAATGTGTACTTTCTACATGACTTACAGCGGCCTGCGATAAGATGCGGATGAGGGGTTGTAGAAAACAATTCAGGCTTGTAGATTTCTGTCTGATCACCCGCTTTTTCTTTTTCACTCATCTTTCTCACTCTCCATATGCTAGACACCAAGTATGCTTACTACACATGTGACCCCATCCATAGCCGGCTGGGCTCCGCCCATTGTTTCTATAATTCCTACCTTCGCGCCTTCTACCTGACGCTTTCCGGCTTCACCGCGAAGATGCCATACAATCTCTGCCGTTTGCAGCAGTCCAGTAGCTCCTACAGGATGCCCTCTTGAGAGAAGGCCACCGCTTGGGTTGACGACTATATCTCCTCCAAGGGACGTTCTTTCTTCATCAATCAGCCTTGCCCCCGCTCCTTTTTCACAGAATCCAAGGGCCTCACAAACTATCATCTCAGCTATTGAAAAGGCATCGTGTATCTCGGCTACATCCATATCCTCAGGTCCTAATCCGGCCATCTCATATGCCATACCGGATGTCCTAGAGACGTTTTCTGAAGGGTCACAGGTTAGCTTAGTGGGACTGGTGTATTTCCCAGACTGCGCAACACAACCAAGAACTTTAATTGGTTTTTTAGTAGCAAGCTTATCTACTAGTTCCCCAGAACAAAGTACAGCCGCTGCTGAGGCATCTCCTACAGGACAGCACTGATCACGTGTCAGAGGATCAGCAATCATTGGGGACTTAAGCACCCCATCTATAGTTGTCTCCTTTCTAAACTGGGCAATCGGGTTCAGAGCAGCGTGCTTGCGGCTTTTAACCACAACCTTTGCCAGTTGCTCTGCCGTGACGCCATACTCTTCCATGTATCTTTTTGCCCTCATAGCGTATAGAGAGGGCATACCCATTCCCATAAAAACCTCTATGTCGTCTTCCTCGAGAGGTAGCGGTCCGCCGGAGAGGATGCGGCTTAGGTTTTCTACCCCAAGAGCAAGTGCAACATCATATTGGCCATAAGCTATGGTTCTCCATGCCTCCCAGAATGACAATGTACCGCTTCCACACGCCCCTTCAACGTTCACGGTGGGTTGCCCAACCAGCCCGATTTCTTTAAGTGTTCTCTGTCCAACACCCATTCCTTGATAGACGTGACCGCAGAAAGCTATTTCTATTTTTCTTGGATGAATGCCAGCATCTTTTATTGCGGCCCATGCCGCTTCACGCCCTAAAATGTGAGCGCCTTTCTCGGGGAATTTACCACATGCAGTTGTTCCTACACCTAAAATGTATACGTCCTTCATGATTATTCTCCTTAATTGAACTATTTTTTATTTTAAACCACTTTTATCTTCAATTGCAATATATAATTTTTTCAAATAAAAGTTTTATAAATACTAGTTGTAGCAATAGCGGAAACCGAACTCCAAGCTTTTTAACTTCAGTACCTGTCAGAACAAAAAATTAACAATGTTGTAAACAAAAACCTCCAAAAAATGAAGCCGCCGTAGCATAGCGAAGGCTGAGAGTAACAGCGGCAACCGGAAGGTAGAACGATTCAATGATACATCTCATTGAGTTACAATGTCAAGCCTACG
>JAHFBK010000180.1 GCA_023250035.1 Candidatus Dadabacteria bacterium | reverse complement strand
ACTGATTTAAGGCGGTTTTTGTTCTTTTAAGGCGCTTACTTTTAGGATGGAAAAACCAACGATGTTTCCTTCTTCATCAACATTTTCCATTACTGCATCGTTTTCTGTTCCCCTTATGTTGTTATGATTAACAAATCATCTGTTATATAAAGAAATCAAAAAATCTACATCACCGTTCATGCTTCGACGGGCTCAGCACGGACGGGTTAATTTAAATTCTGTACACCTTGAGGGGGGCAGGTGCAAGATCTGCCCCTACATTGGTCATTCTTTTTAATGGTCAGACTACCGGTCACGAGCAAGACTCGTGACTTACCCAGATTAATCCTGATTAATAGTATCGGGGGTGATAGTAGGGTCCTGGCCAATGGCACCATGCTTGACCAGTGTACCAGTTGCGGTGACAGACCATACCACCAGGGCTGACCCACCAATCAATAAATACTGCAGTGGCGTCGCCCGTTGCAGGTGGGGTTCCATCTAAAACCTGAACATCGTATATAAGATCTTCACCTTTAAGACGTGGATTGCTTAATTCCACTACAACGTTGGCAGCCCCTTCGGTTTTACCAAGGATCGTTACATTAGCGTTTGGAGGGTCGTTCTTAAAATTGTCCTTGCCTTCATCCCAGACCTTTAGGAAGTGCGTCGTGGGCAGATGGCCAGCAATTCGATTTGGACGGTCTGAAAAGAAAACTGTAGACGGACTAACGCCTTTCAATGTCATAGTCCCCTTATCAAAGGCTACGCCTTTTGAAGTTTGAACAAATAATACACTAACCGAACCCTCACCTGGGTTGGCGGCATAAGAAGACACAGTATATGCCACTAATGTTAGCAACATTGCAAGTAAAAGATACCTCTTCATAATTTCTTCCTCCTTACAACAAATTTTTGATTTGAATTTAGCCTCCGGCAAATTAATATTTAGGAGGCTGCTTCAAATTCCCATTTCATATATCATCTTACAACTTAGGTGTCAAGTGGTTTGATGTAACGCGAAAAAAAGTTAATGGTTCGAGATTCGTTATTTTATTGAATATACCAGAATCCAATAAGCCATTACAGTCTTCATGAGTCACGTATTTGCCAATTAACAATAATCTTTTCTTTGTATTAATTGTTCCAGTATAATTATTTTCCGATTCGATCAAAAAGAATAAGTAAAGATCTGAGTTGAGGAGTGATCGTGCCCACTCGAAGGTTGGAATATTTAGAGCTATAAGATTTGTATTGATAAGAAACGGAGGTTCATATGGATTTCGGGTACTTTACGATGCCGCTTCATCCACCGGGATCAAACACGACTGAGACCCTTGACGAGGATCTCGAGCAGATTGTAGTTTTGGACAATCTTGGGTTTAAAGAGGCATGGATCGGCGAGCACTTTACCTCTTCATGGGAAAACATTCCAGCACCTGACCTCCTTATAGCAAAAGCAATTCCCTTAACAAAGAACATCATACTTGGCATAGGTGTTTCATGCATGCCAAACCACAATCCATTTGTACTTGCTCACAGGATCGCAATGTTGGATCACCTGGCACACGGTCGCTTTTATTGGGGAGTCGGTGCAGGGAGCTTTCCAGGCGACTTCAAAGTCTTTGGAATTAATCCTAAAACGGGCGAACAACGGGTCTTAACACATGATGCGGTTGACTTGATACTAAAACTCTGGGAGGATCCGCAGCCTGGACTTTACGAAAACAAATATTGGCGATTTTCGGTTCCTGAACCTCAAGATGATGTGGGACTAAAGCTGCATTTAAGGCCTTATCAAAAACCCCACCCTCCTATAGCTGTTGCAGGCATTTCTGAGAGCTCAGGAACATTGACGATTGCTGGTGAGCGTGATTGGATTCCAATGAGTATTAATCTTGTAGCTAAGCAAATCATTAGAAGTCACTGGAAGGCAGTTGAAGAAGGTGCTCAAAAGGCGGGAAAGATTGCGGATCGCTCGAAATGGAGGGTAGCGAGGGATGTTTACGTTGCAGAGACGACTGAGCAGGCGCGGCGTGAGGCGATTGAGGGAACTTTAGGCAGGGACTTCAAGGAATATTTCTTCCGCCTCGTCCCAAAAATCAGGGGTTCTTTAGACATTTTTAAAGCTGATACTAGCATATCTGATTCTGATGTGACCCTTGATTACATGGTTGACAACATGTGGATAGTTGGGAGTCCAGACGATGTAGCTCGTAAGATCCGAGAGTTATATGAATACCTTGGAGGATTTGGTGTTCTTCTTGTAATGGGGCATGAGTGGCAGCCGAGGGAAAAGTGGGTGCGTTCAATGACCCTCTTGGCAAAGGAAGTAATGCCAAGACTGAAAGACTTAGGCTAGGATTTTATTCTCTTTATGGTAGCGATTATATTTATTTCTATTTCGTTGTTGGGTTTTACTTAGGTCATAAGATCTCTTTAAGGAGGAAGCAATATGAGCCGTTCAATCCTTTTCAAAAAACTTGCACGTACAATACGCATTGCGCACTACTGCGAAGAAAACAATATTCCAACAAGCGAGGGTATAGAACGAATCGCTGACTTGGAGTTGCGCTTGGCGAAGCGTCGTGCCAGCAGGCGTGAGTTCCTTGGTACCATGGGTAAGCTTGCGGTAGCCGGTGCAATTGGGTCGGTGGCTTGGCCGCTAAGACGCACTTTAGCAGCTCCGAATCAAGGTCCGGATGTGAGTATTGCCATCGTAGGGGCTGGTTTAGCGGGTCTTGCTTGTGGAGACGAACTCAGGAAAAACGGTATTAACGCAACACTATACGATGCTTATAGCCGTGTCGGCGGTCGCTGCTTCTCGCTTCGAAACTTCTTCCCGGGTCAGGTAGCAGAGCGTGGAGGTGAATTCATTGATAACCTGCATAAGACAATGCTTGGCTATGCACAGGAGTTCAATCTTGAGCTTGAGGATGTAGAGAAAGAGCCGCCGGGTGAGGTTTTTTACTTTTTTAACGGGCAACATTTTCCGGAGTCCCTTGTCGTTGACGAGTACCGTAATCTTGTTGCTACAATGCATGATGACCTTCGTACGCTCACTCCTCCTACTGCAGACAATCATACAGATGCCGATGAATTGCTTGACTTTACTAACCTTCAAGATTACCTCGATACACGCGGAGCCGGAGACCTGATCAAGGCCGCAGTTAAAGCGGCTTACATCGCTGAGTATGGTCTTGAGATCGAGGAGCAAAGCTGCCTTAATTTTCTTCTTTTTATTCATGTGGATAAGCGGTCAAAATTCCGCCCATTTGGTGTCTATAGTGACGAGCGGTATCACATTATCGGGGGCAATGATCAGATTGTGGAAGGACTCCGCTCTAGGCTTCATGATCAGATCCAGATTGTGATGCTGCTTGTGAGGGCGCGAAAGACCTCTACAGGAAGGGTCGAGCTTATATTCAAGGATGGCTCCAGGACTATAAGCGCAAAGCATGATGCTGTTGTGTTTGCAATCCCGTTCTCAACCTTACGCGAGGTAGAGCTTGCAAGTCTTGATTTACCAACATGGAAGCTGGATGCTATCCAAATGCTCCGCTACGGGACAAACGCAAAGATGATGATCGGGTTTAATAGCCGCCCCTGGATAGCTCAAGGAAGCAAAGGTACATCATACTCTGACCTTACTAACCATCAGAATACCTGGGAGACAAATCCAACAAGGGCTACGGACATGCACGCAGTACTCACGGACTACTCGGGCGGGAACCGAGGTGCGAGCTTAAATCCCCAGAAAGTCCAGAATGAGGCGAAGCTCTTCTTAACTGACCTTGATCGTGTCTACCCAGGAGCGTTTGCGGCAGCCTTCCGCGATGCCAAGGGAAAGTTCAGGGTGCACCTTGAGCACTGGCCCTCAAACCCGCTCGTAAAGGGAAGCTATACGTGCAACCACCCGGGATATTTTACGACGATAGCCGATAATGAGGCAAAGCCGATAGGAAACC
>JAHFBK010000075.1:3251-11698 GCA_023250035.1 Candidatus Dadabacteria bacterium | reverse complement strand
GATGACGGATGGCCCAAGGAAAATCAGGAAACTGGGGTCATCCAACCCGCCGCTTCCTGCCGTGACGAATGCATCAATAAAATCCCCTGTTGTCCCATTATATCTGAGAACCTCGTTGGTACCACTACTCACGTATAGATTACCATCAGGGCCAAACACCAAGCCCTGAGGGAGAATCAGCCCACCGCTTCCTTGAGTGACAAATGCATCAATAAAAGCACCTGTTGCCCCATTATATCTAAGAACCTCGTTGGTTCCCCCACTACTCACGTACAGATTACCATCAGGGCCAAATACCAGACCGATAGGGACATTCAACCCTCCGCTTCCAGCCGTGACGAATGCATCAATAAAATCCCCTGTTGTCCCATTATATCTAAGAACCTCGTTGGTATTACTATTACTCACGTACAGATTACGATCAGGGCCAAACACCAAGCCCTGAGGGTTAACCAATCCGCCGCTCATTTGTGTGACAAATGCATCAATAAAAGCACCTGTTTCATCATCATATCGGAGAACCTCGCCGGTAACCCCACTACTCACGTATAGATTGCCATCAGGGCCAAATACCAGACCGATAGGGACATTCAACCTTCCGCTTCCAGCCGAGACAAATGCATCAATAAAAGCACCTCTTCCATCATATCGGAGAACCTCGCCGGTAAGACCACTACTCACGTATAGAATGTCAGCACGACCAAGCACTAGGCCCTGAGGGTTAACCAATCCGCCGCTCATTTGTGTGACAAATACACCAATAAATGCCCCTGTTGTCCCATCATAAAGGAGAACCTCGTCACTGCCAAGGCTGCTTACAAATAATAGTTGCTGGGCATGTGTTACGGCTGCGCCCATAAACAGGAAGGTTGCCGTAAATAGGGCTAGAATATGCACCCTCACGGTGACAAAAAGCCACCACCCGATTCTACGGCTCCTTTTATTTGGTGAGCCTTGCAAATTGTCATTTCTAAATTTAAACATTTTCCTCCCCTCCCCATTTTAAGACTATTTTCTGTAAATTATATTCCCTAATTAATCAAAATAAATCTAATTTCGCGAAAGCTCAAGTAGTGTAGGGGCGCCCCTACTCGATTTTTAACACCACAAATTCCCTTAACCCTCCAGGGGTCTGGACGCGAACTTCATCCCCCTCCCGTTTTCCGAGAAGTGCACGCCCAAGGGGTGATGTAACGGAGATAAATCCATTTTCAGGTTCTGATTCGTCAGGACCAACGAGTTGATAAGTCACTGGATCACTAGATTCAATTTCTTCAAGTGTAACGCGTACGCCAAACATAACACGATCCTTATTGAGAAGTTTTGATGGGTCAATTACTTCGGCTCTTGATATTTTACTTTCTAGTTCCTTGATTCTTGCCTCGATAAAACCCTGCCTATCCTTTGCAGTATCATACTCAGCGTTTTCGGTAAGGTCGCCAAATGCTCTTGCGTGCTCGATTAATTTTATAACCTCAGGACGCTCTACAGATTTAAGCCTTTTTAGCTCTTCTTCAAGTTTCTTATATCCATCAGGTGTAATAGGAACCCTTTCAATTGACATTTTCGTTTCCCCTTCGTTTTAGGATAAATGTGAGAGCGTAAATCGTGAGGCGTAAGGCGTTAAAACTTACCCCTCACGCTCTCACGCCTTACGGTATTGCCTAATTCCCAATTCCTATATAATAATCTTGAAGTGCCCTTACATCCAACCCTTCTTTTTTTAGAACTTCGATCCCCCCTACAGCAACCCTTGCACCGGAGATAGTAGTGTAATACGGAACGTTGTGAATAAGCGCCGTTCTTCTTATCGAATAAGATTGAGCTATCTCTTTTTCTCCAAATGTAGTGTTTATTACCAGTTGAACCTCACCGTTTTTCAAATGGTCGACAATATTAGGTCTTCCCTCGATAACCTTATTTACCATCTTGCAAGTGATTTGTAGATTCTCGAAATAGCTGGCCGTCCCACGAGTTGCCATAAGACTGAAACCCAGCTCTTGAAGCTTTCTTGCAATACCGACGACGCGGGGTTTATCATCGTCCTTCACGCTTATAAAAGCCGTTCCGGAGAGTGGCAAATTAGTCCCAGCAGCTATTTGAGCCTTGGCAAATGCCCTTCTAAGCTCTGTATCAATTCCCATTACCTCTCCTGTGGATTTCATCTCAGGTCCTAAGATCGTATCCACACCAGGAAATCTTATAAATGGAAATACAGATTCTTTTACACAAATATGCTTGGGGATGACTTCCTTAGTAAATCCAAGTTCTTCCAAACTTTTCCCAGCCATGATTTTTGCCCCCATTTTTGCTAGTGGAACTCCGATCGCTTTGCTCACGAACGGAACGGTGCGGCTAGCTCTAGGATTTACTTCAAGCACGTAGATATCTCTATTTCTAACAGCAAACTGAACATTTACCAAGCCGATAACCTTAAGAGCGAGAGCAAGCTGGCAGGTTTGACGTTTTATTTCATCAACTAAATATTGGCCAATCGAAAACGGGGGAAGAACCATTGCACTGTCACCGGAGTGTACACCCGCCTCCTCGATATGCTCAAGAACTCCACCAATCACGACTATCTTTCCGTCTGAGAGGGCGTCAACGTCAACTTCAATTGCGTCTTTTAGAAACTCGTCTACGAGAATTGGATGATTCGGAGAAACCCTTACCGCTTCTTTAATGTAACGTTTGAGGGACTCTTCGGTGTAGACAACTTCCATTGCGCGGCCGCCTAGGACATAAGAAGGCCTTACAACAACGGGGTAGCCGATTAGTGATGCAACCCGAAGAGCCTCGTCCTCGCTTCTTGCAATCCCACTATTTGGCTGAGTGAGTCCAAGCCTTTGTATTAAATCACGAAACCTTTCTCTATCTTCTGCAAGGTCAATACTATTAGTTGAGGTGCCAATTATTCTTGCTCCTTTCTTCTCAAGAGGAATTGCGAGCTTAAGCGGGGTTTGTCCTCCAAGCTGAACTATTATGCCGTCGGGTTTCTCCCTTTCTATTATTGAGAGTGTGTCCTCCCGCGTTAAGGGTTCAAAGTAGAGCCTATCCGACGTGTCGTAATCGGTGCTTACAGTTTCAGGGTTGCAATTTACCATAATAGTTTCAAACCCCTCTTCCCTTAATGCAAACGAAGCGTGAACGCAGCAGTAGTCAAACTCTATCCCCTGCCCTATTCGATTCGGACCTCCGCCAAGAATTAATATCTTCTTTTTATCAGTTGGGTTCGCCTCATCTTCTCTTCCATATGTTGAATAGAGATAAGGAGTATACGCCTCAAACTCTGCGGCGCATGTGTCAACTGTTTTAAAGACGGATCTAACCCCATCAGATTTTCTTTTATTCTCTATCTCGTCCTCTGAACTTTCCAGAAGCTCAGCTAATCTTACATCCGAGAATCCGAATTCCTTGGCACGTTTGAGAATTCCGTCCAGCAACTGAACATTGGTGTCCACATTTTTAACGGTTTGTGCATCACGGACATTAAATATCCTTTCTTCCATCTCCAAAATCTGTTTTATATTCTCAAGAAACCAGGGATCAATCTGTGAAAGCTGATAAATCTCGTCAATACTAATTCCACATCTTACGGCGTCAGCAAGGTACCATAGCCTTTCATGGTTCGGAGTTCTTAATTTTCCGCGAATCACCTCTACATCCTGGGATTTAGGCTCGAAACCGTAAGAGTCAATCTCCAGAGAGCGGATAGCCTTTTGAAGCGCCTCTTTGAATGTCCTTCCAATTGCCATTACCTCTCCTACGGACTTCATTTGTGTAGTGAGTGTGGGTTCTGTCTGAGGAAACTTCTCGAAATTGAATCTAGGAATTTTTACAACAACGTAATCTATAGTTGGCTCAAATGATGCAAGTGTGTATCGAGTAATATCGTTTGGAATTTCGTCGAGTGTATAACCTATAGCAAGCTTTGCTGCGATTTTTGCGATTGGAAAACCCGTTGCTTTTGAGGCAAGGGCGGAGCTTCTTGAAACCCTTGGGTTCATCTCTATTACTACCATGCGCCCGTCTTTTGGATTGATTGCGAACTGAATATTTGACCCACCTGTATCAACACTTATTTCTCTAATTACTCTAATAGCTGCATCACGCATTCTCTGATATTCCTTGTCAGTGAGCGTCTGAGCAGGAGCAACAGTAATACTATCCCCGGTGTGTACCCCCATGGGGTCAAAATTCTCAATTGAACATATTATTACAACATTATCCATTCCATCCCTCATCACCTCAAGCTCAAACTCCTTCCAACCTAATACAGATTCCTCTATTAAAATTTCCTTCACAGGGCTAGCATCAAGCCCAGATTTAGCAAATTCCTCAAATTCCTCTCTGTTATATGCAACGCTTCCACCAGTTCCACCAAGGGTAAAGGAAGGACGGATTATCGCAGGAAACCCGACCCTTTCCACTACATCCCAAGCCTCACTCATAGAGTGCGCAGTTCCGCTACGTGGAACCTCAAGTCCGATCTGAATCATAGACCTTTTAAATAGCTCACGATTCTCCGCTTTCTTTATTGCGTGGAGTTTTGCCCCAATGAGCTCAACCCTGAACTTATCTAAGACTCCCGACTCAGCAAGTTCTACTGCAACATTTAGGGCAGTTTGTCCACCGAGTGTGGGAAGAAGTGCCTGGGGGCGTTCTTTCTCGATTATCTTTGCAACGATTTCAGGAACGATAGGTTCTACATAGGTCCTGTCTGCAAACGTAGGATCAGTCATGATAGTCGCTGGGTTGCTGTTTATAAGGACAATCTCATAGCCCTCTTCCTTAAGTGCCTTGCAGGCTTGGGCGCCAGAATAGTCAAACTCACACGCCTGTCCTATGATTATCGGACCAGAACCAACTATTAGTATTTTCTTTATGTCGGTACGCTTGGGCATTTATTATCGTTGGTTTCCTCCCCCTCAAGGGGGGAAGGGAAAAAGTGAAGCGATGATAGTTTCTTTCTCATGACTCACAACTCTTAAGTTGTCGAGCTTTCCTCATCCTCATATATATTTTCGTTGTTGTAATCCTTGTTATTTCCTCTAAATCCTGGAAGCGTCTCAAATCTATAAAGAGCTGAACGGTACCAATTTTTCTTCGGTTTAACCTTAATTGGCGACAACCTCCAAGCCCTTGTTTCTTCTTCATAACCCCAGTTTATGTATTCGTTGAAGTTGTGAATTATATCAGTGAAAACAATTTTATACTTAAGAAGCATCTTTTGAACACCATGCCACTTTCTTAGAGAAGCCTCTCTTCTCGTAAACCCAAAATATCCCGCTGATCCAGGGGAACGAAGTGCAGAGATTCCGCGGCCAATGAAGGCTTCAGCAGCTTTAAGGGTTTCAGGCGGATCGGTAAAAAGGGTATCGTATCTTCGCGTATGCTCCTGAGGCAGTGGGTGTCTTAAGTCAAACCTTTCAACATCTACCTGGAAACCCTCTTTCTTTGCGGTGTTCTCGATGAAATCTGTCAGTCGCTCATCAATCTCTACAACCGTAATTCTCTTTGGAAGACCGCTAAGACCTAAAACTATACTCATTAAATCATCGTCGCCTAGAACAATTATTTCCTTTCCTACAATATCTCCCCTTTCATATGAAAAAGCAAGACGGGAAAGTGTTGTTTTAGGCGTTACGTACCCTTGATCGAACCTTCTAATCGCCTTAGGGCGGCGTGTTTGAATTTTTAAGAATCTTTTTTCAAGTTGAGAAAATCTCTCTAAATTAATTCCCCTACCGTCACACATTGAGCAAGAAATGTCCTCTACCGGATGCACGCCATTTGCAACCTCTTTTCCTTTTGTTGTGAGTTTAAACCCGTTATCCGAAATTAACACTAAACCCTTTTCATGTAGAACCTTCATAGCTTCAAAAACCGATGGGACCGGAAAATCGGATAGATCAATTAATTCCCATGGTAACGTAGTTTTCTTAAGAGCACCAAAAAGCCTTTCTAGATCCTTCTGGGTAACAGTTATCTTTGACCTAGATGTAACCTCTCTTGCAATACTCTCGAAATCCATTATATCTACTCTCCCTAATTCTATATCAAAAATCTATACCAAAAAATTCGAACACTTTCAAACGATGGGAGCGAATTCTAATCTCATTCCGTACCATGTGCATGTCATGCCCGAGTGCTCCCAGCTTAATACATGCGGGGACAAGTTTAATCGGGCATCCATGAACACTGAAGCTATTTGGATTCCCGCTTTAAACATACGGGAATGACATTTGCGGAGGTCTAAGGTTCCCCACTACTGTTTTTATGGAAATAATGTAGCGGCGACCTTTACGTCGCTACAGAAAAAAATATGGAAGGCTAAAGCCTTCAGCTACATACAGGTGACATTTTCCATTTGTATTGACCATATTCCGGTTCACAGTATGCCGACCATAAACAACACACTCGTTCATTCAGCTCGCTCAATATAATGTGAATTCCATATACTTAACCGCTCCCTTGCCGAATTCCTAACTAAAGCATGTCATCTTTTAATCCTGCATCAGGAATACAAATTTTTAACTCAATCCAATTTTCTTTCCATAATTTCCCTACCTACCTTAACTATGTTATATTTCCTACCTCTCAAAATGGATAATTCAAAAAAGATCTTCTATGTACTATTTATCGCTTCAATCGTTACGAATATAGGAAGCGGAATGATAGCCTCACTTCTTGGCGTATATTCAAAGACTCTTGGAGCCACAGGCCTTCAATTGGGAATCATCTACTCAGGGATTTCTTTCGCAAGGGCAGTACTTTCCCCACCTATTGGAAAGTTATCAGATGCAAAGGGCAGAAAAGCGTTTTTGGTCTTCGGGCTCCTAGCCTATACTGTTATCTCTCTTGGTTATATATACGCTAAAACAGTTTGGGGGCTTATAATTGTTGGGATTCTTCACGGATCAGCTGCCGCATTTGTCCTTCCTGTAGCTTTTGCATATATAGGAGATATAACTCCTATCGGAAAGGAAGGCGAATACCTGGGTACATTCGGAATTTCGCTTTTCATTGGATGGGCTATCGGTCCGATCATAGGGGGTGTTATTGCAGATGTCCTAGGTTACAAAGAGGCTTTCCTTGGTATGGGAATTCTTAGTTTTGCTTCACTTGTCATAACATTTTTTATGCTTCCTGAAAGTGAGACTATAAAGAAGGATGGTAACTCAATTTCATACAAGTCTATTTTAAAAGACAGGCTTCTAGTCGTAGTTTTATCAGTTAGGTTTCTTCACCTAATTACAATCTCTTCAATTGTAACATTCGTTCCTATTTTTGCCTTGTCAATAAATTTGAGTCTTTCCCAAATCGGTACGATACTTATGTTGAACATTCTTGTTATGGGACTACTTCAACAACCATTCGGAAAACTAGCTGACAGAACAAACAGACTAAACATGCTAATAATCGGTGGGATAATCGCTTCAGCAGGGCTTATGGGAATCCCATTTTCAACCAACTTCTTGCAGCTTCTATTTTGGAACATAGTTATGGCTATAGGCAGTGCCCTTTCTTTTCCAACTACTAATGCTATTATGACGGTGAAAGGAAGAACTACAGGTATGGCGAGCGTCATGGCTGTTTTTAATTTCGCTATGAGTGCCGGGATGGCTCTTGGTCCCCTCATTGCTGGAGTCATATATGATGAAATGGGACTTTCGTGGGTTTTTGTAGTCTTAAGTGTTATATCAGTTCTAGGTTTACTTTTATTCTACCCTTTTATGCGAAAAACCCCAGATTTATCATTCTAAGATCGTTGTTCGTAGTTCGGGTCTCATGTTTGTCACTAAGGACATGCTTTGTTCAGTGAACGGCGCAGATCAGACTATCAATCAAACAGTTAATGATGAGATTAGTAAGGAGCAAGGCAAGCGAGGTGTAAGGCCACGATTGAGCGGCGCAGATACTTGACGCACTTCGATGATGGAAACCTTCACAATATAGCTGAGGTTTTCTAAGCTCGCATGAAAACCGAAGTTTTACAATTTAATAATAAACACACCCATCTCAATCTTTTGTGTAGGCTGGGGGATAGCCGAGGTTTTCTAACCTCGGATAATGGAGTATGTCATTTTATTTAATTACGCAGTATGTAGGGCCCGTTCCCAGAACGGGCATAAATATTTGGACTGATTGGGAATCAGTCCCTACATTGTTAATTGCACAAAATGTTAATTACACAGAATGTAGCGCCGCTACCACCAATAACACAGGAGCCCTAGAAAAGATCCAGAATGGTCTCCAGCTCTGCCGCACCTTGTTCCCGACCCACCATAAGCACCCGCAAATCCGCACGGCCCGCCAGGACCACCATTAGCAACGGCACAGTCAGCATCACCATCACACTGAGTGGTTTCGTCCCCGTCACATTTGTTGTTCAACGTGTGCAAAAACACTGTAAAGAGCGTCCCGTCCGCAGCGGTTCCACCGCC
>JAHFBK010000075.1:0-3151 GCA_023250035.1 Candidatus Dadabacteria bacterium | reverse complement strand
AGATCATCATTACACATTGTTAGATCGTCGTTGCATGTGTTCAGAGACTAGCATTGCAAGGATTAAGTGATGCCTGACACGCAGGAGCTCCCCCCTTAGCCGCATGTGCTGTGCCTGTCCATAGCACAAATGAAACGACCCCAAAACAAAGCGATACAAAAAACAAAAGAAATACCTTCTTCATCGTATCTTACCTCCTTTAATTATTTTACTGCGTACTACTAATCCACAAAAAAAACCATGCCTAAATACCACAAAATGGTTTTAAAGTATAATCCCTACAAACAAAGAATTAAACGGTGTCAACCCCCGACAGGTTGTTGTGTATATGGTAAAAACCCAAAAAAGAGATACTAATGAGGAATTGAAAACACCATTTGCACGAATAAATTCGTGCCTACTTTCTGTAGGCACAGGCTTATCTGTGCTTGTTCTTAGCCTACCCATGTAGAGACACGCTATGGAGTGTCTCTACGTTATTATTGATGATTAAAACCCCAGTTAAACCGGAGGACCAAGCTCATTCAGGCCCTAGCGCGACTTTCGGATTGCGGGGTTGGAAATACCCGCCTATATGTGTTTTAGGATAGGCAGGACTTTCTAGTCCCGCTACATTACTTCTGCTGCTATTCGTCATCGCGAGCACTAGCGAAGCGACCTCATCTTTTTGAGAATTCGCGGCTAAGCCGCTCCTACAGAAACGCCAAACATTCCCTGACGCGTTAAGCCTATTGTAGAGACGCAAAATTTTGCGTCTCCCTCCGCAAAGAAATACCTTATCTCTTCGACTGGTTGGAGGCTTACTGCTCTGCACAGGTTTGCTGGCGGACTTATTTTAAATCCCCCTAAATCCCCATTTAAGAAAGGGGGAAATTGTGTTGTTCTCCCCCTTTCCAAAGGGGAGAGCTAGAGGGGATTTCCACACCTTTACAAATGGAGTTATATTTTAAAATTTTAGTGCAACCTTGATGGTGCATTACTTAATTGTACAAATGCTGTCAACGCGGCATTTCAATAGGAAGATGATAAAACTCTACGCTTATGACTCTTTCAATCCAAGTAAGTTAAAAGCATTGTCATTAAATATCCTTCTTTCCACGGTCTCACCAAGATTTAATTTCTTCAAAGCCGCAACCTGATTCGAGTATGCATGCGGGATGTTAGGAAAATCCGATCCGAAAAGTATTTTATCTTGATTTTTCAAAAAGAATTCTATTCCTGGACAATTATTTGGAATGGCTTTTGTATGAACGCAATTCATAGCAGTATCAAAATAAAGGTATTCGAAATCATCAACAAGCACACAATAATCCCCATATTCAAAAGCACCGCAATGGGCAACAATAACCTTCAAACGGGGGAATCTGATTAAGACATTTCTTAACCGATTCGCTCCATCGGTCTTTAGATAAACTGGAACGGAACTCGGATGACAAATGAGGACCTTTCCATAATCCTGCATTATTTCATAGACAGGGAAAAACCGTGGATCATCTAAATTCTCGTTTGAAACAAAGGGATGTAGTTTAATCCCAAAAAATTTATATTCCTCGAAAATCTTTCTTGCAACCCCTTCGGAGTGACCATCACCAGCAAAAACAGTCCCGAAAGGAATCAGCTCAGGGAAATGATCTGCTGACTCTTTGACGAAATCATTTAGATATTGAGCTAAACCTGGTTTATGTGCATAGACAAGAGTGGTAATGCGCTTTACGCCTTCCATTTTCAAGGTTTGCAAAAGCTTTCCACCATACAATTTATATTTGACATTCCATAAACCGTTACTAGGGGTTTCAAAGTATCGCCATATCGCCTGAAACACCTCTTGAGGAAAAAAATGTACATGCATATCAATCATGGTCGTTTTTATGGAGCCAAAATTATGAGTGATGGTTTTTAAGAAAAGCGATAGACTGGGTAGTCTTAACAAGTTCACATGGCTTCTATTTCTTCCATTATTTCAGAAGCCATCTTTCTTATATCATGAGTTATTCTCATTGAACAGAATTTAGGACCGCACATCGAGCAAAACGGAGCCTCTTTAAAGTACTCATCCTGAAGGGTTTCATCATGCATTGCCCGTGAAACATCAGGGTCTAAAGAGAGATTAAATTGATCGCTCCACCTGAATTCAAATCGTGCCTTACTTAAAACATTATCCCTAAGCTGTGCAGCAGGATGCCCCTTAGCCAGGTCTGCAGCATGTGCTGCTATTTTATAAGCGATCACACCTTCTTTCACATCCTTCTTATTGGGCAATCCTAAGTGCTCTTTTGGCGTCACATAACAAAGCATAGCCGTGCCGTACCAACCTATCATAGCTGCTCCAATAGCAGAGGTGATATGGTCATAGCCAGGGGCTATGTCTGTCGTTAACGGACCCAGAGTATAAAAAGGAGCCTCATGGCAAATTTCGAGTTGCTTATCCACATTCTCCTTAATCAAATGCATGGGAATATGCCCAGGCCCTTCAATCATCACCTGTACATCGTGTTTCCAAGCGATCTTGGTTAACTCCCCCAAGGTTTCTAATTCGGCGAATTGAGCCTCATCGTTTGCATCAGCAATTGAGCCTGGTCGCAAGCCATCCCCTAAGGAGAACGCCACATCATATGCCTTCATGATTTCGCAGATTTCTTCAAAATGGGTATATAAGAAGCTCTCCTTGCGATGCGCCAAACACCATTTTGCCATAATAGAACCGCCTCTTGAAACAATCCCTGTCACCCTCTTTGTTGTTAAAGGAATATATCTTAGCAGCACTCCTGCATGAATGGTAAAGTAATCTACTCCTTGCTCTGCCTGTTCAATGAGTGTATCTCTATATATCTCCCATGCTAATTCTTCTGCCTTCCCACCAACCTTTTCTATAGCCTGATAGATAGGCACTGTACCCAGAGGAACCGGAGAATTTCTAATAATCCATTCTCTTGTTTCGTGAATATTCTTACCGGTTGATAAATCCATTATAGTATCAGCACCCCAGCGGCAGGCCCAAACGGCTTTCTCTACCTCCTCCTCAATACTTGAAGTCACAGCCGAGTTGCCAATGTTGGCATTAATTTTTACTAAAAAGTTTCTACCGATTATCATTGGCTCGCTTTCGGGATGATTGATATTACTGGGTATGATGGCTCTTCCCCTAGCGACC
>JAHFBK010000179.1:1932-3970 GCA_023250035.1 Candidatus Dadabacteria bacterium | reverse complement strand
ACAGGCTTTTAAATTGAAGGAACATGGAGTTTGGCGTTACAATCATAATCTGGAAACCTGCCGCAGTTATTTCCCTCAAGTTTGCACTACACATACCTATGACGATAGGGTAAGAACTGCTAGGTTAGTAAAAAAGGCTGGTATGAACCTTTGCTCAGGAGGTATTTTGGGTATGGGTGAATCTGTAAGGCAGAGGATTGAACTCGCTTTTGAAATTAGAGAACTCGACCCAAGTTGGGTACCAATTAACTTCCTTAACCCAAGACCGGGTACACCTTTCGCGGATTTTCCATTGTTATTACCGTTTGAGGCAGTAAAGACAATAGCGATTTATAGGCTAATACTTCCAGATAAGATTCTTATGACTGCAGGTGGGAGAGAGGTTACCCTTCGCGATCTTCAGGCAATGGGACTCTTGGCTGGTGCAAATGCTATGATACTTGGGAATTATCTTACAACGCCGGGTCGTCCCCCTGAGGAGGATTTACGAATGCTTGATGACCTCCAAATGCCTGTAAGAAGGGATGTGTAATCAGGATACATGATACATGATTCACGATACAGGATATAAATAAATCATGCATCATGAATCGTGTATCCTGCATCAGTTTAAATGACCGATCGTACGAAAAAGCTTGGAGAGGATGACCGAAATTTCATCTGGCACCCTTTTACCCAGATGAAGGAGTATGAAAAGGAAGAGCCGATTGTAATAGAAGAAGGTGATGGCGTTTATCTTGTTGATACAGAGGGGCGAAGATACATAGATGGCGTATCATCACTATGGGTTAATATCCATGGTCATAAGGTTCCTGAAATTGATAAGGCAATAAAAGACCAGATAGACAAAATTGGTCATACCACTCTTCTTGGAATAACAAATCCTACAGCGGTGGAGCTTGCAAAAGAGTTAATTGAGATTTGCCCTGCCGGTTTAAAGAAGGTTTTTTATTCAGGTGATGGCGCAAGCGCGGTTGAGGTAGCGCTCAAGATGGCTTTTCAATATTGGCAGTACAGAGGAAAACCAAAAAAGACAAAATTCGTTTCTTTAGAAAATGGTTATCACGGAGATACACTTGGCGCGGTATCTGTAGGTGGAATTGATTTATTTCATGTTACTTTTAAACCTCTTCTTTTTGAGACATATAAAGCCCCATCGTATTATTGCTACCGATGCCCTCTTGGAAAGACTTACCCATCGTGTGAGATGGCTTGTGCAAAAGAGGTTGAGAATATACTTGAAGAACACCATGAAGAGATTGCAGCAGTGATATTTGAACCTTACGTTCAGGCGGCTGGGGGGATAATAGTTTCTCCTCCAGGATATGTTAAGCAAGTAAGAGGATATTGTGATAAGTATGATGTGCTTCTGATTCTAGATGAAGTTGCCACTGGATTTGGAAGAACTGGAAAGATGTTCGCCTGTGAACATGAACACGTAACACCTGATATTATGGTTCTTGGTAAAGGTATGACGGGCGGTTATCTTCCCCTTTCTGCAACTATTACAACTCAAGAAGTCTATGATGCTTTCCTCGGTGAGTATGATGAATTTAAGACCTTCTTTCATGGTCATAGTTATTCGGGAAATCCGATTTCATGTGCAGCGGCTTTAGGAAACCTTGAGGTTTTTAGAAAGGATAAGACACTTGAGAAACTACAAGAGAAAATACAGCTTTTGGAACAAGAGCTCCGGGAATTTAAGGGTCTAAAGCACGTTGGTGATGTTAGAAGCAAAGGATTAATGGTAGGTATTGAACTTGTAGAGGATAAAGAAACAACAATGCCATACGAGCTTAAGATGAAAATGGGGTGGAAAGTCGCAGAGTTTGCTAAAGAGGATGAGGTGCTAATACGCCCTCTTGGAAATGTAGTTGTTCTCATGCCTCCTATTGGAATTTCAATGGAAGATTTAACTAAGCTGCTTAAGGTAACCTACAAATCAATTAAAAAAGCAACAGAGGAATCCTAAATAATGTAGCGCCCGTTCCCCGAACGGGCATTGATAATGTAGAGACGCCATTAATGGCGTCTCTAC
>JAHFBK010000179.1:0-1832 GCA_023250035.1 Candidatus Dadabacteria bacterium | reverse complement strand
GCGTCTCTACAATGATTTCGTTTATAACATTGATTAGTAGTAGTTTTTAGTTGTTAGGCTAATTCGTAGTTAGGCTAACAATTAATTACAGCATTAGAAGGAGAAAGTAATAATGGAGCTGCAAATATCAGAATTAATTGCTATTATCGCTTGCGCTCTCTTTGCTGGTGCGGCCGTATATATAAACCTCGTAGAGCACCCTGCCCGGATGGAATCTGGAACCGCGTTAGCAGCTACGGTTTTCCCGCCAAGCTACAGACGTGCCGCAGTTATGCAGGTTGGTCTTGCTATAATTTCATTCGTGAGCTCCTTATTTGCCTGGTACAGCAATTCTAACATTGGATGGCTAGTGGGTGGTTTAATAATTATTTCTGTTATTCCGTTCACCTTTATAGCCATAATGCCCACAAATAAGAAGTTGCTGGATCCAAATTTAGAAAAATCATCAAGCGCGACTAGAGAGTTGCTTGTAAGCTGGGGAAAGTTACATGCAGTGCGCAGCATACTGAGTGTTGTATCATTATTAGTTTTTAGTTGCTTGGTTGTTGCATAATAGATGGTAGCTCAAATATGGAAGACCCACTCCATTGGATTAAAGAAGAATTAGATCTGATTCGCGATAAGAAATTATTCAGAGTCCTTACAGAACTCCAAAGCGGACAGTCACCGGAAATTATTATTGAGGGTAAGTGTTATATTCTACTAGCTTCAAATAACTACCTAGGTCTTACAACTGATCCGAAGGTGAAAGAAGCCGCTCGAAGGGCTTTAGAAAAGTACGGAACAGGCTCTGGAGGCTCACGACTTGTCAGCGGAAGCACAGATCTTCATAGAGAGTTAGAGGAGAGGATTGCCGATTTCAAGAAAACCGAAGCGGCGATACTTTTTAGCTCCGGGTATCTAGCAAATATGGGTACTATTTCTGCTCTGGTTGGACCGGGAGATATAATCTACAGCGACGAGCTTAATCACGCATCCATCATTGACGGGTGTCGACTTTCTCACGCGGAAGTAAAGATATACAAACACAGTGATATAGAGCATTTAAGCTCTCTTCTCTCTTTAGATAAGTCCCGAAATAAAAAACTGATAGCGACAGATACGGTTTTTAGCATGGACGGAGACTTAGCGCCCGTTCCTGAGTTGGTTGAACTTGCCGAGAAATACGGCTGCATGCTTATGATTGATGAAGCGCATGCAACGGGTGTTTTGGGGAAAAGGGGAAGCGGCGCCACGGAATATTTTGGTGTAGAGGACAGAGTTCCTATAGTTATGGGAACGCTTTCAAAAGCAGTGGGATCTCTTGGCGGTTATGTTGCAGGAAGCAGGAAGCTTATAGACTTTCTTAGGAACAGAGCGCGCACTTACATCTTTGATACATCTCTTCCGGCGAGCTCCCTTGCAGCCTCTCTAGTTGCAATTGATATTATCGAGTTTGAGCCAGAAAGAAGAAAACACCTATGGTATCTCATAGAAAAATTTAAATCAGGACTTAAAAATATTGGACTCAATGTGCTTCCTTCTTATTCTGCTGTAATACCGGTACTTGTAGGTGATGCTCAGCCAGCGTTAGATTTTGCTCGCACGCTTAGAGATAATGGAGTATTTACACCTGCTGTTCGCCCACCTTCAGTTCCACCTGGAAAATGTCGAATTAGAGCAGCGCTTATGGCGACACACAAAGAAGAGCATATTGAGATAGCACTTCGTGCGTTTAAGGTGGCGCATGATTCGTTATTAAATTTGTAGAGGTGAACCTGGCTGCAGCGAGCTCAGTCGAGCCGTGTTCACCCATTATCAGGGCAGACAGGTGGGTCTGCCCCTACTGGGTA
>JAHFBK010000074.1 GCA_023250035.1 Candidatus Dadabacteria bacterium | reverse complement strand
CAACTTTCATAAGATGAGTAAAGGGAGTGTTGTTGTTTTCTACGCGGATATTAACCCACTTGCAGACAAACTTTAAAGAGGCGTTTTTCATTAGCGCCCCTGGAATAAGTCCAGCTTCAACAAGAATTTGAAACCCGTTGCAGATTCCGATAACGAGTCCACCATTTGAAGCGAATTTTTCCACAGCTTTCATGACGGGAGAGAACCTTGCTATAGCGCCTGTCCGGAGATAATCGCCATATGAAAACCCACCGGGAAGAATTAAGCAGTCAAAACCGTCAAGGCTTTTTTCTTCGTGCCACACAAAATCACATCCTTGGTCAAATACATGCCTTATAACATGATAGCAGTCATGATCACAGTTTGAACCAGGAAAAACAATGACTCCGAAATTTGGCATTTTAAACCTCGTTACTCGGTATTATTATTTAGCCACGAATAAACACGAATTTATACTTATAAAATGAAACATATATACATTTCCTCCACCCTTGAGGAGGGAGGATTAAGGTGGGGGTATTAGTATTCATTCCCCCATCCTATCCTTCCCCCGCAAAGGGGGAAGGGATAAAACAGATTTTTTTCGTTCGTGCTCATTTGTGGTAATTCGTGGCAGAATAATTACTCGATTTTTATAACAAAATCCTCTATTACTGGATTTGAAAGAAGTTTTTTGCACATCTCTTCTACTCGTTCTCTTACTTTCTGTTCGCTTTCATCTTTCACTGTTAGCTCAATTAGTTTACCGATTCGGGTTTCTTGTACCTCAAGATAACCAAGGTTATGGAGTGCCCCAAGAACCGTTTTCCCCTGTGGGTCAAGAACCACGGGCTTCAACTTCACTTCAACTTTAACTCTAAACACTCTCATCATTAAATCAGCTATTAACAATCAGCCATCCAGCTATCAGCTAAAAACTTTAATTGCTGTTTTACTGTCCGCTCAGAATCGCAACGAGCAAGACTCGTTGCCTATCCTACTTACTGGGTAGGTTCACCAGTCTTGCTGGTGAACTGATTCCTGACCGCTGACGGCTATTTAATTAAAATTTCAATAAGCCTTTCGAGTTCATCCTTTGAATAATACTCTATTTCAATCCTTCCTTCGCCGCCTTTATCTATAATTTGAACCTGGGTACCAAGGGCTTTTTTGAGTTCATCTGTTAGGTGTTTGATATAGGGGTCAATATCATGGGACTTGATCGCCGTTTGCTTACCCGCTAATAATTTCTGAACAAGCTTTTCAGTTTTTCTTACTGAAAGTTTCTCTTTTCTAATAGCTTCAAGAACCTCTTTCATTTTATTTGGAGATTCTAAGCCCAGGAGTGCTCTGGCATGACCTGCAGTAATTTCGCCTTTAATTAGAGCCTCTCTAACCTCCTCAGGAAGCTTGAGAAGTCTGAGTTGATTTGTTATAGTAGACCGCTCTTTTCCGATTTTTTTTGATATCTCCTCATGAGTGAGGCCAAAATCTTCAATGAGTTGGCCGTAAGCAGTAGCCTCTTCTATGGGATTTAGATCCTCTCTTTGAAGGTTTTCAACAAGGGCTAACTCAAGGACTTCTCTATCAGATACATCCTTTATTATCACTGGGATCTTGGTAAGGCCAACTCTTTGCGCAGCCCTCCACCTTCTTTCACCGGCAATGATTTCATAGGCATTCATGTTCTTTCTTACAACGATAGGCTGTATAATCCCCTTTTCTTGTATTGACACTGCAAGCTCGTTTATGGCTTCTTCATCAAAATCCTTTCTTGGTTGATATGTGTTTGGTCTTATCTCATCAATCCCCAGGATCACATAACCCTGGCCAACTTTTTCAGCAGGAATAAGAGCATCGAGCCCCTTACCTAAGACACTCCTTTTCAAAGTATTTGTCCTCCATTCCTTTCTATAATTTCTTTAGCAAGAGAAATGTAACTTATAGCTCCTATTGATTTTTCATCGTAGACTGTTATTGGTTTTCCATGGCTAGGTGATTCTGCGAGCCTAACGCTTCTGGGAATTATAGTCTGAAAAACCTGGTCTTTAAAAAAGTCTCTTACCTCATTTGCCACCATGTGACAGAGTTTGTTCCTAGAATCAAATATTGTAAGTAAATAACCTTCAATCTCAAGCTCGGGGTTTAATCTCTGCTTGATGAGGGAAAGGGTACGTTTTAGTTGTCCAAGTCCTTCCATTGCATAGTATTCACACTGAACTGGTATAAGAACGGAATGAGCAGCGGTTAATGCGTTTACTGTTAGAAGGCTAAGCGAAGGTGGGCAGTCAATTAGTATGAAATCGTATTCATCAACTATCGGCTTGATTGCTTCTTTTAATCTTAATTCTCTTCCTTCAAGGTTTATAAGCTCAATTTCTGCACCTGTGAGATCAGGATTAGACGGTGAGACTCCAAGGTAACCTTTTAGTCTTTCATGTTCTACTTCTATGATTGTCTCTTTTATATTTACATCACCGATTACTGCATGGTAAATGCTTTTTTCAATCCTTTCTTTGTCTATTCCGATACCACTTGTTGCATTACTCTGTGGATCAAAATCAATAAGTAGTGTCCTCTTATGATTGGATGCTAAGGACGCTGTGAGATTCACAACAGTTGTTGTTTTTCCTACTCCCCCTTTCTGGTTGGCAACAGAAATAATTTTTCCCATTCCCTATGACCTTGATGATATACCCTATAAATATTCACGTCAACTTTTAATTAGGTGTTTCTTATAACAAGTTCATAGAAGGATTTATCATCTTATTTTTTTTTTAGATTATTCATTCAAGTTTATCATAATTATAAGAAAAAAATTAAAGCTAAAAAGAAAAAGTATTGCATCGTTTCAAATAAAAATTTATAATTTATAATTGAGTAAACAAACCTTCAACCCTGAAGGGTCTTTGTCAAGGGAAATAGTTGATATCGGGGTGGAAATAGAAGTAAGTAGAAATAGGGTAACGTAAGATAGATTTTTAATCTTATGTATTTCTCTTGCATGGTAATTATAAGAAATAGGTAGATTTTGTTTATTTACTAATAAGCTGATTTACCAAGGAGGTAACACCGAGATGAGAGAAGGAAGAAAGCTTTCATCTATTATCAGAGAAAAGATACATCCAGAAAAATTTCAGGAACTTCTCTGGGAGGGAAGTTTTGACGACTACCTAGAAATGGTTCATAGGAATCCGAAGGTTGCCCGCACTGCTTTTCAAAGGCTTTATGACATGATTCTTCCATTTGGTATGAATGAATACAGCGAGTTTAAACAGAAGGTAATCCATTATAAATTCTTTGATGATCCGATTTCACACGGTAAGGATGCGATCTTCGGGCTGGATCGGTATTTAATGAAGCTTGTCGATGTGATAAAGGCGGCAGCACGTGGCTACGGCCCGGAAAAAAGGATCATCCTACTTCATGGTCCTGTTGGAAGTTCAAAGAGTACGCTTGTAAGGCTTTTTAAAAAAGGGCTTGAGGAGTACTCAAAGACCACAAATGGGGCCATATATTCTTTTTATTGGCAACTGGTAAATGACGATGGCCTTTTAGAAAGGGTTGATTGTCCGATGCACGAAGATCCACTAAGGCTTATTCCTGAGGATGTTAGAGGCAGCATTTTAACTGAGGTAAATCACGGAAGAAGCGAGGAGGAATTTATAAGGGTAGAAGGAGACCTCTGCCCTGTATGTAGGTTTTACTACAATGCGCTTATGGATAAATATAAAGGTGATTGGGAAAGGATCATTTCTAATGTGAGGGTGAAAAGGCTTACTCTCTCAGAAAAGGATAGGGTTGGTATCGGAACCTTCCAGCCAAAAGATGAAAAGAATCAGGACTCAACTGAACTGACCGGGGACATTAATTATAGAAAGATCGCTCTGTATGGTTCTGACTCGGATCCGAGGGCTTTTAATTTTGATGGAGAACTAAATGTTGCAAATCGCGGTATCGTTGAGTTTATCGAGGTTTTAAAACTCGATGTCGCATTTCTTTATGATCTTCTTGGTGCAACTCAGGAGCACAAGATTAAGCCAAAGAAATTTTCCCAGGTAGATATAGATGAGGTAATAATTGGGCACACTAATGAACCAGAGTATAAAAAGCTCCTAAATAACGAATACATGGAGGCTTTGAGAGACCGTACAATAAAGATTGATGTTCCATATATAACTAAGCTTTCGGATGAGATAAAGATTTATCAAAGGGATTTTAATTCTGAGAGAATAAAGGGAAAACATATTGCGCCGCATACGCTTGAGATCGCTTCTATGTGGACTGTGCTCACCCGCCTTGAGGAACCTAAAAAGGCTGGAATCACGCTTATGCAAAAACTTAAACTCTACGACGGGAAGCTGATTCCCGGTTTTACTGAAGACACAATAAGGGAACTAAAAAAGGAATCTGAACGAGAAGGAATGGAGGGGATATCTCCAAGATATATTCAGGATAAGATCTCAAAAGCGCTTGTAAGCGATGTAAGTAGTAAGTGTGTAAATCCATTCATGGTTATAATTGAGATTGAAGGCGGTCTTGTTCATCACTCTCTTATATCGAGTGAGGCTCAGAGAAGAAGATTTAAAGAGCTTCTTACTTTAGTTAGACAGGAGTATGAGGAAATAATTAAAAATGAGGTACAGCGCGCTATTGCCGCTGATGAAGAAGCAATTGCAAGGCTCTGTGGAAACTATATTGACACTGTAAAGGCCTATATAAGAAAGGAGAAGATTAAGAATCCGTTCACGGGCGAAGACGAGGAACCGGACGAGCGGCTTATGCGTTCAATTGAAGAGAAGATAGACATTCCTGAGTCGAGAAAGGATGATTTTAGAAGGGAGATAATGAACTATATTGCTGCACTGTCTCTTGAAGGAAAGAGGTTTGACTATAAATCTAACGAGAGACTTAGGCGAGCACTGGAACTCAAGCTATTTGAGGACCAAAAGGACTCGATTAAGCTGACGAGTCTTGTAACTAACGTTATTGATAAGGCAACACAGGAAAAGATAGAAATCGTAAAGAGTAGATTAATTCGTGACTACGGATACTGTGAATTCTGCTCATCGGATGTTCTCACATACGTAGCAAGCATATTTGCACGAGGGGATATAAAAGAACATAGAGAGCATAGGAGATAGACTAGAAAAGCAAATTCCAAATAACAAATCTCAAACCTAAATTTTGTGTAATTGGGTGCTTGGGACTTGTTTGTAATTTGGTGCTTGAGATTTGGAATTTGCTTGCAATATGGAGGTATAGGTGTCTCTACGAATTGAACAGGACTGGGGGCGATTTAGAGAGATCGTAAGAGGGAAGATTAAACAGAATCTTAGAAGGTATATTGTACGATCTGAGTTAATAGGGAAGAAGGGAAGGGACCTTGTTAGTATACCTGTACCACAGATTGAGATTCCTCATTTTATTCATTCCCTTGAGAAATCGGGAGGAGTGGGTCAGGGCGATGGAGATGTAGGAACGCCTGTTGGATTAGGCGAGTATGAAGGAGATAGACAAGCAGGCAATCAACCAGGAGAGCACATTCTTGAAGTTGAGATTACACTTGAGGAACTCGCAAGAATTTTAGGAGAGGAGCTTGAGCTTCCTAAAATAGAGTCACGCGGTAAAAAAAATATTAAATCTTTTTCCGGAAAGTATGCGGATATTCACACATCGGGTCCTGAGTCCCTGAGGCACGCTAAGCGAACATTTAGGGAGGCGCTAAAGCGTCAGATTATCACAGGCTCTTATGACATTGTAGACCCAGTAATTATCCCTGTCACAGAAGATAAACGTTACAAAGCTAGAGAACCTGTAGAGCAGCCTGCTTATAATGCTGTGGTCATTTATATGATGGATGTTAGTGGTTCAATGGGATCGGAACAGAAGGAAATTGTAAGGGTGGAATCATTTTGGATCGATACCTGGCTTAGGTATCAATACAAGGATATAGAGACAAAATATATTGTGCATGATGCAATAGCACGCGAGGTTGACCGTGATACTTTTTTTCGTGTTAGAGAAAGTGGAGGGACTATAATTTCCTCTGCATATAAGCTTTTTCAGAAAATAATAGATGAGCGCTATCCCTATGGCGAGTGGAACGTTTATGCCTTTCACTTCTCTGACGGAGACAACTGGTCCCGTGATGATACTCATGAGTGTATTGAGATATTGGAGGAAAGCCTTTTACCTTGGGTTAATCTTTTCTGCTACGGGCAGGTTGAGAGTCCATATGGAAGCGGTCAGTTCTATTATGATTTGGAGGATCATCTTGGGGAAAAAGAAAACCTTGTGCTATCTAAAATCCCAAACAAGGATGCAGTGTATGACTCGATAAAGAAGTTTCTTGCAAAGGGTAGGTAATGGTTTCTCGAGAGCTTCAACATTACATAGAGGAAATAGAAAAGCGTGCACATGAGTACGAGCTTGATTTTTTTGAGGTTGTTTTTGAGGTGATTGATTTTGAAGAGATGAATATGCTCGCCTCATACAGCGGTTTCCCTGTGAGGTATACACACTGGCGTTTCGGAATGGAGTATGAAAAGATTTCAAAAAGCTATTCATATGGGCTCCATAAGATTTATGAAATGGTAATAAACAATGATCCAGCTTATGCCTACTTGCTTATGGGTAACACGGATATAGACCAGAAGCTCGTAATAGCCCATGTCTACGGTCATTCTGATTTTTTTAAAAATAACTTTTGGTTTTCTGTTACCAATAGAAAAATGCTTGATGAAATGGCTAACCACGCTGTAAGAATAAGCCGTTATATCGATAAATATGGCCACGAGGAGGTCGAGGGGTTTATAGATATTTGTCTTTCAATCGAAGACCTTATCGATATTCACTCACCATTTGTGAAACGTCAGTTTGCAGCTAAGAGTTTTCTTGAAGAGGATGAAGGTGAAAGAAAACCAGTCTCTAAACTCAGGAGTCCGAGCGAATATTTAGAAGATTATATCAATCCTCCTGATTTTATAGAATGGCAGAGAAGGAAGTCGGAGGATGAGAAAATTGAAAAAAAGAAATTCCCCGAGTCTCCCAAACGAGATGTATTATTATTTCTCCTTGAAAATGCGGATCTTGAAGAATGGAAAAGGGACGTACTCTATATGATTCGGGAGGAAAGCTACTACTATGCGCCGCAAGCGCAAACAAGGATTATGAATGAAGGATGGGCTGCTTACTGGCATTCAAAGATTTTAACTGAGAAGGTTGTTACTGATACCGAAATCATAGATTATGCTGACCATCATGCAGGAACACTTGCTGGAAGAACTGGCTCAATTAACCCATATAAGCTAGGAATGGAGCTTTTTAGAGACATCGAGGATAGATGGAACAAAGGAAAATTTGGAAAGGAGTACGAGGAGTGTAATGACATTGAGGTAAAAAGAAAATGGGACGCGAAGCTTGGGCTTGGGAGAGATAAGATATTCGAGGTAAGAAAGTTTTATAATGACGTGACTTTTATTGATGAGTTTCTTACAGAGGATTTCTGCAGAGAACATAAGCTTTTTACCTACGCTTATAATAAGTCTACTGATATGTATGAGATTGAAAGCCGAGATTTCAAAAAGATAAAAGAAAAACTGCTTTTTATGCTTACAAACTGCGGTCGACCGATAATCGAGGTCACAGACGGAAACTATATGAATCGAGGTGAGCTTTATTTTATTCATAAGCATGAAGGAGTGGAGTTAAAACTTGACTGGGCAAAGGATGTATTAAAGCATATGTTTAGAATCTGGAAGCGCCCAGTTCACCTTGAGACATCAATAGATGGAAAAGTTAGGGTATTTACTGCAGATGGAGGAAGGAAGGGGAAAGAGGTAGAGGTTGAGTCTTCTTTGGTTAGATAGTTACTGTGACCATTTAGCCACGAATAAACACGAATTCACACTAAATAAAACGATGCATGATAATAATTCATGAAGGATTTTACATGAATCTTGTACCCTGTATCTTGCATCTCACTCAATATTCTGTGCTTGCTCTCTCATCTTTTCAATTTCGGACCGCAGCTCTACAATAAGGTGCGAGATCTCGGCATCCTTTGATTTTGCTGATATTGTCCCTGCTTCTCGATTCATTTCCTGCAGGAGAAAATCCAGCTCCCTGCCAATTGAGCCCTCTTTATTAAAAGTTTCTTTAAATTTATTTATATGGGCTTTAAGCCTCACGGTTTCTTCGGTGATGTCACTTCTATCAGCTAAAATAGCAACCTCTTGATAAAGCCTGGTCTCATCAATCTCTATCTCATTTAGGAGTTCCCTTATACGCCCTCTTAGTTTTTCTGCGAGCTCTTTAGTGAAGTTTTCCCTTTTTGCTTCGATCTTCCCTGTTAGCCTTTCAGCTATTAGTGTCCTCTGTTTCAAATCCTTTTCAAGCTTCTTACCCTCATGTTTTCTCATTTCATCCAGTTTTTTTAACGCCTCTCTAAGGGCTTTTTCAATATCATCATGATGCTCTTTACTAAGAGCCTTTTTTGCTTCGAAAGAGAAAAATTCTTTGACCATCAGTATATGTTCAATCTTTATTTTTTCTTTTATACCCAATTCTTTTTTTAACTTTTCAAGTGTACTGCGAAATTCCTTGGCAAGTTTCGTATTTATGACGGGGGATTTATTCTTTAATCCCTCAGCCACAATCGTAATTCTTACTTTTCCACGTGACATAAATTCTTTTACAATCTCAATAAGGCTAGGTTCGAAAGAGGATATTGCTTCGGGCAGTTGAAAATTAATATCCAAAAACCTGTGGTTTTCTGACCTTGCTTCAACGCTGACCTTACCGAAATCAGTTTCAACTCCACCCCTGCCAAACCCTGTCATGCTTTTCATGTATTTATTCCTTTAGCCACAGAGAACACAGAGTATATAGAGTGAAGAAAAAAATTTAATACCTATTTTAATATTTTCTCTGTGCCTGTATTTTATTCTACGAGGTTCATTCGTTTCTATTTGCGTAAGTTGGCATAGCCGATATACCTAACCCTCAACCACGCATTTTCGTGGCTGAATGTTCACCTTACCACCTTTCCCAGGTCAATAATATATTTCTCTCTAAGCGTTTTCATTAATCTTTTTATATCTTCACTTCTATAATCTGGGTATGTCCAATCAAGTGACTGATATTCTGTATTTCTATATACAAGCGTTAGATCTGCATACACTCCTTTTCCCAAATAAGGTCGGTGATAGTATCCTTTACCTGTCGCAAGAATCAAGTGTTCTTGGGCAATATAGCCGGGGTCAATATTTATTTTTCTTCTATTTTGAACGGAGTATATTTTTTCAAGGTTGTTTGTAAAAATTTTTATCTCTACTAATTCATCGCGCTTGATGAGTCTCTTAAAACTTAGGAACCTTCTTGATAGTCCTCTTCCCATCTCCTCTTTGTAATAAGAGGTAAGGTCGAAGTTATATTGTTCGCTGATAAAATCAATCTCCTCAAATTTCTCCTCAAGTTTTTTTATACAATCATCGATTGGAGCGTCTTCACTATAAATAAGCCCTATTAAAAGTCTTACAGGCTTCGGCTCAAGAAGCTCACTCATAGCTTATATAAGCATTTGTAGGAACTGGAGTTTGTCAAGCTATGGTATAGAGTCGCATAGAAGATGAAATAATAGATTGGTCGAGGTGAAGGAAAGACATCTCCTTGAGGTGTGAAGTCTAGCTCCTTTACTGATTTAATTTTATCTACCATTTTTTTAAACTGCCTATTCATAAATTGATTAACGAAACTACTATCTTTTTATACTAAATTTCAATATGAAATTTAAGTAGTACGACAAACGTATTATTGCTTTTAGAAATTTTCTTGAACTTCAGTTCTATGGCTAGGTTTAGAATGCTTTGACAAGCTCACCGGGGAATTGGATCTCTTAAGGAATAAAATGCGAAGTTGATAAGCTTAAGGCCAATTTTATAAAGGAGTTTTCTTGAAATTCTTCCTATTAACACTTATTCTATTTCTCAGTTTTGAGAATATTAAGGAGAATGAAACAAGTGAGATTGATTTCTTTGTTAATATGTCTAATGGCTTTTTCAGCATGTAGTGGCGTGTCTACATCATCTACAACCTCGAACCCACCTCCTACTCCTAAAATTTCTCCTTCCCAGGTTGTGGGTGATTATCTTGAAGCGTTAAAAATAAGGGATTATGGAAAAACCTATGAGTTTATTTCAGCTGGGTATGCGGCTAATCTCGATATAGAAGCCTACAAGGCAAATATGAAGCAATTTTATGAAAAATTCAGTTGGGGCTTACTAAGTTATCAAATTTTAGGGGTTCAAATACTGGGTGACCATGCTCTTGTAGTTGCTGAACTCGAAGTGCAATTTAAACCATTGAATTCAGCGAAAGAAACACAGAAAAAGACTAGTAATCAATATGGGCTTATTGTAGTGGATGACAAATGGAAGATTTCAGAATCTAATTGTATATCGAACTGTGTATCAAGAGAGGACTTCGCTGGACAAGGCTTGAATCAATAACTTTACCTGATCCAGGAATTTCAAATGATTAAAGTAGCTATTACAGGTGTTGCCGGAAGAATGGGCGGCAGGATACTTTCGTTACTTCGAGAAGAAGATGGTATCAAGATCGTAGGAGCAACTGAGAAAGAAGGTCATTTATCCATAGGAAAAGATATTGGAAATCTTGCAGGAGGAGTGGAAATAGGGGTTCACGTATCAGATAAAATTGAAGTATCCGCTAGTGATGCTGATGCCATAATTGATTTTACGACTCCCGCCGTTACACTCACAAATGCCCTTTATGCATCAAAAAAAGGAAGGGCAATGGTAGTAGGAACTACTGGTTTTTTAGAAGAGGAAAGAAAGAGATTTGAGAAATTGGCCAAGGGATTTGCCTGTGTTATATCGCCTAATATGAGTATTGGTGTGAATGTGATGTTTGAGGTGTCAAAAATGATAGCTAAGTATCTTGGGACAGAGTTTGATGTTGAAATCATTGAAGCTCATCATAAACATAAAGCCGATTCACCAAGTGGGACAGCTCTTAGGTTAGGTGAGGAGATAGCAGAGACTCTTGGAAGGGATTTTAAGAAGGTAGCGAGGTTTGAAAGGCATGGTAAAATTGGAGAGAGGGGAAAAGAAGAGATTGGGATACAGGCCATCCGCGGTGGGGACATAATAGGGGAGCATACCGTCATCTTCTGTGGCACAGGGGAAAGGATTGAGTTTACACATAGGGCATTAAGTCGTGATAATTTTGCAATGGGTGCTATACGTGCACTTAGGTGGGTTGTTGGTAAACCCCCCGGAATCTATACGATGAAAGACGTTCTTGGGATTTAGTAAAATAGTTTAGGAGAAATAATATTAGCCACGAATGAACGCTAATTAACACGAATAAAAACCTTGATCGCAATATCATCAAAACTGCTTATTCGTGAGGATTCGTGTGCCTTCGTGGCTTTCGTTTATACCAATATGTTTAAATTCGAGGTTCTAAATAAAGATGGATCTACCAATGCAAGGCGCGGCATGATTTACACGGCTCATGGTCTAGTTGAGACGCCTGCATTTATGCCCGTAGCAACTCAGGGCTCAGTAAAGGCTATGACTCCTTTAGAGATCGAAGGCTTTGGATTCGAAATGATAGTGGCCAATGCCTACCATTTGTATTTAAGACCTGGTTGTGGAACGGTAGAGAAACTAGGCGGACTTCACGGATTTACATCCTGGAATCGTTCGATTCTTACAGATAGCGGTGGCTATCAGGTGCTTAGCCTTTCAAGGGTAAGAAAGATTAAAGAGGAGGGAATTCTTT
>JAHFBK010000178.1 GCA_023250035.1 Candidatus Dadabacteria bacterium | reverse complement strand
ATACGTAAAATCTTGGAGCTGGAGGAGTAGGAATGGCGCTATCATCGTGGTGGCAGGTAACAACCCCACATAAAGACATTAGAGAAGGAAAACTCAGCGAGGCAATTTTTGCGGCCGACTTAGGGGATGTTGCCTACGGAAAGGCTCCCTTGGAATATAAGGATGCGAGCACCTTTTTCCAGAAAACCTATCTCACACAGGGGTTAAAGAATCTCCTTGAAAATGTACTTTCCCGTTTGAGCGGCGGAAAAGGAGACCCTGTGATTCAACTTCAGACACCCTTTGGGGGTGGGAAGACTCATGCGCTACTAGCACTGTATCATATCGTTAAGAATAGAAAAAATATAGAACATCTACCAGCCATTTCAGAACTTCCAAAAGCAAAGAATGCAAAGGTAGCGGTATTTGTCGGTACACATGCAGATGCTGTTTTAGGGAAGACTCCATGGGGAGAGATTGCTGAACAATTAGGACAGTATGAAATCGTCAAAGAGCATGATAAAAGGCGTATCGCACCTGGAAAGGAACGCTTAAGAAAGGTTCTTGAAGCATCGGGTCCCACTCTTATCCTGATGGACGAGATTCTGGAATACATCGTTAAAGCCAATCGTGCAGAAAAGGTCGAGAAAATCACTCAGGGTCAAACTCTTGCATTCCTTCAGGAGATTTCTGAAGTGGTAGCATCCTCTAAGGATTGTTGTCTGGTTTTAACTCTTCCAGCAAGCATTCTTGAAAGATACGACGAAGAGGCAGAGAGGTCTCTTCTACAGCTACAAAAGATTTCAGGAAGAGTAGAAGCAGTATATACACCGGTAGAAGGAATCGAACTCTATGAAGTTACCCGCAAGAGGTTATTTGATAATTTTGGAGACGAGAAAACAAGAAAGAATGTAGCACAAAGCTATTTTGGCCTTTATCAGAAACTCGGCACAGATGTACCGTCAGAGGTTAAAGAGATAGAATATAGAGAAAGAATAGAGCGTGCATATCCCTTTCACCCTGAGCTAATTGATGTGCTTTACGAAAGGTGGGGCTCTTATCCGACTTTCCAGAGGACGAGAGGTGTCCTAAGACTTCTGGCGGAAGTGGTAGCAGACTTATATACGCATAAAGTTGTTTCTCCACTTATCCAGTCATCTCTTGTTAATCTTGGAAATCAAACCATTCGGCGGGAGTTTATCAAGCATATTGGTAACGAATTCGAAGCTGTTATTGCCTCTGATATTGCAAGTCAAAATGCTAAAGCACCAAAAATAGATAAGGAAATGGGTACCGAGTATAAAAAGTATAATATTTCGGAAGGTATAGCTACATCTGTATTTCTTTATTCATTTAGCGCAGGTGCAAGTAAAGAAACAACACTTCCAAGGATTAGAGTGGCATTGCTAAGGGAAGGTATTCCGACAACTATCGTAGGTGATGCGGTAGCCAGGCTAGAAGAGCAACTCTGGTATTTTCATTCAGAGAAAAATCAGTATGCATTCCGCAATCAGCCCAATCTAAACCGTGTAATAGTTGACAGAGAAGAAACAATTTTGGATGATAGAATCCGAGAAGAACTTAAAAACCTTATCCAAAGAAATGCAGGGCGTGCCTTAGAAGTTTATCTCTGGCCTGAGAGTCCATCAGATATTCCAGACAACAAAAACCTTAAACTTGCTATTCTCGGATCCAGTTTCTCCTATGATTCAGAGAAGGGTAAAAGCCTTACAACTGAGCTTTTTGAGAAGGCGGGAGCTGGATTTAGGGTGTATAAAAATACACTTTTTACCCTGCTTGTTGATGATAACCATTATGTTTCCCTTAGCAAGGGTTTGAGGCGACTCTTAGCCCTTATGGAAGTCCAGAATGATAAGTCTCTGCTTGAAATCCTTACCAAGCAAAGCCATGAAGAACTCAAAAATAAGTTTAAGGATATGGAAAAGGAAATCCCGTTTAGAATTCTTACTGCCTACAGATACCTTGCATTCTTAGAAGCAGGGGGTATTAGTTGGAAGGATTTAGGTATACCAACGGTAGGAAGCAATCAAACAATCTCTGAAAGAGTGAAGCAGCATTTGAAAGATCAAGAGAGATTGCTTGCTCATCTTACTCCCAAGTACTTACTAGATAAAGCGTTTAGCAAAGAAGATAACGAGAAGTCTCTAAGAGATATATACGAACTTCATCTAAAAACTCCAGGGATGCCGATTCCAGAAAGTGAGAGAGTTTTGATAGATACAGTTAAAGAGGGGATTAAAAATGGAGCCTTTGGGGTGCAAGAAGGTCCAGAAATTTACTACAAGGAGGATTTTACTCCCAATATAGATTCTACTGTTTTACGTGGCAAAATTGCAGAGCAGAAAAAGGGAGAAAAAGGCACACAACCTCAACCAGATACACAACCTTCACCAGCAACACCACCAAGTCAAACACAAGTTCCAACCTCTACAACTCCTGGGGTTGTAAAGCGAATTTATTTGAGAGCGGTTGTTCCTTGGGACAAACTATCCGATTTGGTTAGGGGTGTTATCAGCCCATTAAAGGATAAAGGCTCCCCGCCTGAGATTACAATAGAGATCAAGGCGGAATCCGAGAAAGGATTTGACAGAACAACACTAGACAGTAAGGTGAAAGAAACCCTTAGACAAATAGGTGCAAAAACAGAAGAATGGAAAGAAGAATGATACGGTTACCGCATAAGCCTATATAAAATTATCTCAGATTCCTTTCTTTGATCTTCTTCAGAGAGTGGTTTTGTAGCTTTTCCGAGAAGCTTATAAAACCGTTGTTTAGATGATACAAACTCAATCTTTTTCTGCTGCTTTTTTTTCATTCACCCTTATTTATAGTTATTAACTGTTCCCAAGAAGCAATCCCAGATTGCGATATTCTCCTAGTGAATATTTGTGCATTGAATTTATTAGATAGAAAAGTTGCTATCATTTCCGCCTCTCTTGTATCTTCTATAAAGGGTATAGCCTTTATATCATCTAATGTTATTTCACCTCTATGTTTAAGAAGAGCTTCAGCAATTTTTAATGCTAGTGTTAGTTTGTTAACATTTTGCATGTATCATTCCTCCTTTGATAGATCATCCATTTTCAGGTCTTTTAATTTATCTAAAGGTATGGTTTTTAAAATTTCACCAAAATCATCTTTTAATTTGTTTTGACGCTGTCTTATTTTTAATTTTTCCTTCTGTTTATATTGACGATAAAACTTTGATACAAGATTCAAGAAATCTCCATTTATTTCTTCACAATTTAATCCTATTTTTTTCGCTTCCTCTATATTGATACAAAAACCATGGTCAGCATATTCTTTTGATAATGTCTCTGCTATCTCTTTAGTTGGTTTGGTAAGTTTTTGTGTTTTTTCCATGCGTTCTTTTAATAATCGTTCCAAATATTCAACAGCTATATCATGTGATTTTAAAAAACTACCCAGTGTTAATGGGAATTGCAATCTCTTTAAAAGCCCATCAGCTAAATCCTTACAACCCTCTACGTATTCTTTTCTAATCATATCTAAAGTAGTACGTATATGAAGAGGGGAAAATTGTTCAAATCTTTCTTCTATTGGATTTATTTGTGTAATTTGTGGGTCAATTGGTCCTAATTCAGCAATTGGAGTCATATAAACTACATCACCAGCACAAGCTAATAATGTTGCTGCACTTTTAGCCCATCTAGGTACAATGAATGATAAGTCATCTTTTGCAAATTTACGGAATACACATGATATATTATAAGCTGCGTTTATATCTCCACCAGAAGAATCAACTATAATATCTAATTTGCCATCAATATCTTTATAATTTGTTCGTAATTCCTCAAATATTTCCTCTACTAAATTTGCAGATATATTTGCCCATAAAACAAAGCATCGCCTTTTTCTAAACTCTTCTATTTCTTATATAATAGCATCACTTTGCTTTTTTAGGTCTTTAATTTTTTCTTTAAGCTTCTTTGATTCGTCTGTTTTAGAAGCAGTTTTGTCATTTACCATAC
>JAHFBK010000073.1 GCA_023250035.1 Candidatus Dadabacteria bacterium | reverse complement strand
TCAGATTTAAAGGTCAAAAAAGCCATCTTACCGCTAAGGGTGCCACTATACGAATTCATAGTAGATGTTCCGTAGATCTCTGGTTCAGAAAAGTGTTCTCTAAGAAGATCATCTAAAACCCAATTCTTAAATAGTCTTTTTCTTAAATGGGCATTAAAAACAATACCCCTTGTCAAAAAGAAATCCTCAGGTGTTTTATTCTCAAAAAATATCCTCCACTTAACTTCTTGAGGTAGAATCCCTGCTACCGCACCAGATAACCATTCCAAGGGAGGAATCATATACTTTTTAATTTCTCCATATCTCGAAGACAAATAGTGAGTTCTAAATCCCAAAAAAAGCCCGTCTGCTCCATCCCCGGAGATCACAGAATCTATGTACTTCTTTCCTAGTTTCATCGCATAATACGTTGGGATAATAGAAGGATCACCGAGTGGTTCATCAAAAAAAGAACAAGACTCTAAAAAGGCATCAAAGTCAGGTTCAATAATAAATTCCTCGTGATCCGTGCCAAAGTATCTTGAAACAATCCTTGAAAAAGGGATTTCATTATATTTCTCATCGTTGTATCCAACGCTAAAAGTTTTTAATGTATTTGATGACAACCTGCTCATCATCGCTACGATCAGACTTGAGTCTAGCCCACCGCTAAGAAATGCTCCTGTATGAGAATCACCTCTCATCCTTATCCTTATAGCATTTTCGATAATGCTTTCAAGTTCCTCTAAAAGCTCACTCTCACTTGCCATTTCTCGTTCGATTCTTGGGGGCTCCCAATACCGCCATGTTTCAAGACTTCGGGACTTTAGGTTAAACCGAAGTGCACATCCCGCAGGAAGCTTTCTTATATGATTAAAGATAGAAAGTTCTTGTGGAATGTAGCGGTATGTCAGATAGAAGTTTAAAGCCCTTAGATCAATTTCTCTTGGGAAACGTGGGATTTCGAGTAGAGATTTGACATCCGATGAAAAAGCAAACCTTCCATTTACATCGGAAAAATAAAGTGGTTTTCTCCCAACTTGATCTCTTATCAAATATAGGATTTCTTTTTCTTTATCAATGATGCAGATTGAGAACGCCCCATTAAGTCTTTTTGCGAAATCCTCTCCCCATGTTTTGTAGGCTTTAGCAATTAGCTCAGAATATGCACCAGAATTGAATCTATACCCAAATGATTCTGAGGATGATCTTATTTCATCCGAATTATAAATCTCACCTTCATAAGAAACCCATAGCTTATCTCCCTCGTCTGAAAAGATGTCTTGAATAACTAAATTTACTCCATCAATGACGCCGAAGAATTTACCCATCAAAATAGCAGTATAAATAAAGGAGAGGTTTTTACAAAACCTTTCTTAAAAGAAAACTTCAGGAAGCTATAAATTTTGCTTCATTTAAAAAATATAATCATCACAGTCAGTTAGACTCCACACGAATTAAAATCGTCCATTGGAAAAGAAAATTTTTTTAATCAATTCCATTTATTTTATTTTTAATGTAAAATACTAATTCAATGGGGTATATAATTATCGTTAAATATTATTATTGATAATACACTCCTTTGATAATATAATTTTGATGGAGTAAGTTGGAGCTGTCCTAAACCTCTCAAGTTCAGCCTGTCGGGTCACAGGTTGAATCCCTTTGATTCCATCCTCCGGGTTTAGGACAGCCCATTTTTATATACGGTTTAAGGGATATTCTCATTTGTCTTACAGTTTCTGCTTAGTTTCAATGATAAGCCATAAACAGGTAAATTATTTTATTGCTTAATTTGACAATAAAAATCTGTAATGATAATGTAAGTAAGTGATTACTTAATCTGATTTTATAAGTCGCTATTGTATAAAAAAATCAAAATGAATATTACGAGAATTGTTTTTCCACTCCTACTAATTTCTCTTATTGTAGGGTTTGTAGTTATTTTCCCAGTCAAGGCTCAAGTTCCTCCCCCTTCTCCGGTGGTAGTAGCTAAAGTAGAAGAACAAAAGGTTCAAAGACCTGTTACGCTTGTTGGTAATTCTGAACCAAGTAAAAGGAGCCTTATAGCAAGCGAAATATCTGGGCTTGTAGAAAGCTTCCCCGTAAAAGAAGGTGATTTTGTCAAAAAGGGTGATGTGCTTGCTATCTTTGAAACAAAGCCTCTTGAGATTAGGCTTCGTGAGGCAAAAGCTGCAAAGGGTGAGGCTCAGGCGCGTTATGAGCTAGCTCAAAAAAACTATAAGCGTTTTCAAGAACTCAAGAATAAGGGTATTGCCTCAATTCAGCAGCTTCAGGGTATGGAATCTGAACAAAAGGCTTGGTCAGCAAAAACCTCCCAACTTCAGGCGCAGATAGATAGGTACGAATATGACCTTAATAAGGCGAAGATCGTTGCGCCCTTCAGCGGCTACGTAACTCATGAGCATACAGAGGTGGGTCAGTGGATTGACGAAGGTGGCCCGGTTGTAGAGCTTATAGATATAGATACAGTGGAAATTGCTGTTGACACCCCTGAGCGTTATATCAGTCAGATTAAACCGGATGACAAGGCAACTGTAAATTTCGATGCTCTACCTGACGTAACACTTGAAGGGATGGTTAGTTCTATCGTTCCTCAAGCCGATAAAGCGGCGCGAACATTTCCTGTAAAAATTGTGATTGATAATAAAGACCATATTATTAAGAGCGGAATGGTTGCCCGTGTTTCATTTTTGATTGGCGAACCATCTTTAGTAAAGCTTGTCCCAAAGGATGCTATCGTTGAACGGAATAATCTTAAATTTGTTGTAGTTGTGAATAATGGAACTGCCCAACCTATCCCGATTAACACAGGTGTAGCCTACAAGAATCTTATCGAGGTCATAGGGCCTGTTAATATTGGACAGCCGGTTGTCATTAGGGGAAATGAAAGACTTCAACCAGGACAGCCCGTAAAAGTAGTAAATCAGGATGGTATGCCGGAAAAGAAATAGGGGAGTCAGGGGCCAGAAGCCAGGAGTCAGAAATCTTTATTGTTTCTTCTGGATTCTGAATTCAGACTCCTAAATTCTTCGTGTCTTAGTGCCTTGGTGGCTAAATAACAATTTTGAGGACTAAAGTCAATGAGAATAGTCGATGAATCAATAAAACACCCTGTAAGCGTCACAGTTGGTGTTATTTTGATAATCTTATTTGGGATTATATCTCTTTTCAAAATACCCATTCAACTAACGCCTGATGTAGAAAAACAAAGGATTACTGTTGACACTACCTGGATTGGGGGAAGCCCCCGGGAGGTAGAAAGCGAGATTGTACGCGATCAGGAAGACGAACTTAAGACAGTTGAAGGTCTTGTTGAGATGACAAGCGAAAGCCTTGATGGAAGTGGGAAGGTTATCCTTGAGTTCAGGGTTGGAACTGATCTCGATGCCGCGCTAGTTAACGTGTCGAATAGGCTGGAGCAGGTAAGGGAGTATCCAGATGAGGCTGATAAACCGGTTATTAGTAGTGTGGATGTACGGGGGATGGCAATGGCCTGGTTTATATTAAAACCCCTTCCTGGAACCAATATCGAAATTAATCAGTTTCACGATTTTGCAGAGGATTTTATAAAGCCAAGGTTTGAACGGGTACCGGGGGTTGGTTCTTCAAATGTTTATGGCGGACAAGAACGCGAGATGCAGGTTATAGTCGATCCTAACGCCCTTGCAGCACGCGGTATTACTCTACTAGATATGGCTCAAGCTATTGATAAAGAAAACGATAATTATAGCGGGGGCGATTTCGATGAGGGAAAACGCAGATACATTGTCCGTACGGTTGGTGAGTATATGTCGCCAGAGGACATTGAAAAAGTGGTTATCACCCGCATGAATGGAGTTCCAGTTTATGTAAGGGATGTTGCTAGGGTTAGGCTGGGATACAAAGACCCTGATTATGCAGTTCGTCAGAATGGGGAACCTTCTGTAGCAGTAAACGCTATAAAAGAAAGCGGTTCTAATTCAATTGAAGTTATGGCTGGTCTTCGCGAAGCGATGATGGAGCTAAACGAAGGCCTTTTAAAGGATCGTGGATTGACTTTATACAACGTTTATGATGAAACCACTTACATCACAAGCGCAATCGACCTTGTCAAAGATAACCTTATAATTGGAGGCTTTCTTGCTATAGCAGTACTCTTGCTTTTCTTAAGAAGCGTGAGTAGCACTCTAATTATAACAACAGCAATCCCAATTAGTGTAATTGGCACATTCGTTATGATGGCGCTTCTTGAAAGAACGATAAATGTTGTAAGCCTTGCTGGAATGAGCTTTGCAGTAGGAATGGTTGTAGATAATTCGATTGTCGTTTTAGAGAACATCTACCGCCATATGCAGATGGGTAAATCTCGTATAAAAGCCGCGTATGATGGAACGGTAGAAGTATGGGGTGCCGTGCTTGCAAGCACACTTACAACAGCTGCAGTTTTTCTTCCAGTTATTTTTGTTAAAGAGCAGGCAGGGCAGCTCTTTCGAGACATTGCAATCGCAATAAGCGTTTCAGTACTCCTAAGTCTCATCGTCTCGATAACTGTAATCCCAAGCGCGGCAGCCACAATCCTAGAGATCGCAAAGGAAACAAAAGGTAAATCCCTTGCCAACCTCTGGGGTTTTGTCAGCATTGCACAAGGGTTCACAGACGGAGTGACAAATCTTGTACGTAGAGTTATAGAAACCCCAAAACTCCGTCTTTTAGTTGTTCTCGCCTTCACGTTTGGTTCAATTCTACTTAGCTGGGCAATGATACCTAAAATGGAATACCTTCCTGAAGGAAATCGTAATCTTGTTTTCGGAATCCTTCTCCCCCCACCCGGATACAACATCAATGAATTTACTCAAATTGGAGAGCAGATAGAGAGGGATTTAAGACCGTACTGGGAAGCAGATGTCGGATCTCCAGAAGTGGAAACACTCGATGGTCCGCCGATAGAAAACTTTTTCTACGTGGCAAGAGGCCGTCAGGTATTTATGGGCGCTATAGCAAAAGAGCCGGATAGGGTGAGAGAACTTATTCCCGTAATGCAAGGTACGCTTAGCAAAATCCCTGGGATGATCGCGGTTGTTACTCAATCAAGCCTTTTCCAAAGGGGTATAGGTGAAGGGCGTGCAATTAATATTCAAATTACTGGACCAGATCTCGAAAAACTCGTTAGCCTAGGTCAAAAGATCTTTTTCGGTGTGCTGCAGGCAATACCAGACGCCCAGGCAAGGCCAATTCCAAGTCTTGACCTTGGAAATCCAGAGGTTCAGGTCATTACGGACAGAGTAAGAGCCTCAGATGTCGGAGTAACTAACGAGGAGCTTGGATTTACGGTAAACGCTCTCGTAGACGGAGCTAAAGTGAGCGATTACATTATCGAAGGCGATGAGATTGACCTTGCACTCCGGGGAGCTGATAAATATTCAAATCGTACTCAGGATATTGAAAACCTTATGATTAATACCCCTAGTGGGAAGATGGTAACAGTTGGTTCAATAGCAAATGTACAAGTCACTAATGGCCCTGAGCAGATTAACCATTATGAGCGTCAAAGGACAATTACTATTCAGGTAATACCAACTGAGGAAATGCCCCTCGAAACTGCTATTGATACAATTCAAGAAAATATCATAAGCCCGCTTCGTACTAGCGGTGAAATCGGTGGACCTTATAATATAATTCTTTCAGGAACTGCAGATGATTTGACTATCACACGACAAGCGCTTCAGTGGAATTTCGTTCTTGCAACGATAATCACATTTCTTCTTATGGCTTCACTTTTTGAAAGCTTCCTCTATCCATTTGTTATTATGTTTAGCGTCCCACTTGCTTCTTTTGGCGGGTTTCTAGGTCTTTTTCTTTTAAACGGATTTATATATCAACCACTTGATGTTATTACCATGCTTGGGTTTATAATTCTCATTGGAATTGTTGTAAATAATGCCATATTGATTGTACATCAGTCGTTAAATCATATTCGTGATGAAGGATTGGAACTAAAGGACGCTATTGTAGAGTCTGTGAGAAACCGTATTAGACCGATTTTTATGACAACACTAACAACTGTTTTTGGAATGCTCCCACTGGTTTTATTTCCAGGTTCTGGCTCTGAACTCTATAGGGGACTCGGAAGTGTAGTATTAGGTGGACTTATAGTTTCAACAATATTCACACTTGTTCTTGTTCCTGCTGTTTTTAGTTCGGTCTATGATGCAAAGCAAAACGTATCAAATAAATTCTTAAAAATCTGGCACACCCTCGCTCAAATACCATCAAAGATAATGTCAATTTTTTAGTCCTAAGCATATTACAGAAATCCGCAGGAGCGGCGGGGTCTGGGGTAGTGATCAAGCCTGTCCTGAGCAAAGTCGAAGGGAGGGAGGCTAGTTAGGGAACCTCTTCTAGCCGCGATTAGGTCGCGTCAGGGATGACGCTCCTACAATCACCAGTGCTATACCTGCCAAAGCTAATTCGGTTGGCACTTCATGCCATATGACCCAATCAAAAAATCCACTGAATACAAGCCCGAGAAAAATTAGTGATGACATTAGTCTAACGGGCGCATGCTTGTAAGATAAGTGGCGCATACTTGATAGAGCGTGCCAAAAATACCCATACCGCCTAATAACAACCAGATTTTCCAATCGGGGCCGATATAGTCCAATAAATAACGCCAAGTTTGATATTCTGAGAGGCTGCCATAGCTAAAACGTATTGATTATAAGCCTTAACTAATGTGCTAACTAATAACTATTAACAATTTTTTATTACTGACGAACAAAATATCCGGCTCTGTAAATATTGAACTAGGTTCTATGAACCATTTCTAAATTCAAATGGTATAATTATACGAACCGCATAACTTTCCATGAAGATAAATTATATTTACGATCAATTCAGATATATTTAATTAGTAAACTTAAGAAAGTCTAATAGAAAATTATAAGGAGGAGTATAATTATGCAAAAAAATGGATTTAGAATTGAAACCGATTCAATGGGCGAAATGATGGTTCCTACCTCTGCTTATTACGGCGCCCAGACAGCTAGAGCTATAGAGAACTTTCCTATTAGCGGAATCCGTAAACCGAGGACATTTATTAAGGCTTTAGGAATGATTAAACTTGCCGCAGCCCAAGCTAACATGGAGCTTGGACTTCTAAATAAAAGACTAGGAAGCGCTATAACAAAAGCAGCAAAGGAAGTGATTGATGGAAAACTGGATGACCACTTTGTTCTTGACGTATTCCAAACTGGCTCAGGTACTTCAACCAACATGAATGCCAACGAGGTAATTGCCAACCGTGCAAATGAGATTATTGGTGTAAAAGTAGGTGAGAAAAGGCTTATTCATCCAAATGACCATGTAAACATGTGTCAATCAAGTAATGATGTATACCCTACAGCTATGCACGTTTCTGCTCTTATGTCTATTGAAAATAACCTAATTCCCTCTCTTAAGCACCTTCACAATGCACTTTCAAAGAAAACCAAGGAGTTTGATAAGATAGTTAAAATTGGCAGGACTCACCTTCAGGATGCAACTCCAATTAGGTTGGGTCAGGAATTTAGTGGTTATGCTAGCATGATTGATCATAGTATTAGAAGGGTAAAAAGCGCAAGGGTCAACCTTTCAGAATTAGCAATTGGCGGGACGGCTGTTGGAACTGGAATAAATTCTCATCCTAAATTCGCAGGGCTTGTAGTAAAAAAACTTAGCCAAATGACGGGAATTAAACTTAGGGAGGCAGAAAATCACTTTGAGGCTCAAGGGGCAAAGGATGCTATTGTCGAAACAAGTGGCGCGCTTAAAACAATGGCAGTAAGTTTAATGAAGATAGCTAATGATATAAGATGGCTTGGAAGCGGCCCCAGATGCGGCATAGGTGAAATACACATTCCGCCTGTACAACCTGGTTCTTCAATTATGCCGGGTAAGGTAAATCCAGTAATCCCTGAGGCTGTTTGCCAGGTTGCAGCTCAGGTTATAGGAAATGACTTAACAATTACAATTGGAGGTCAATTTGGCAATTTTGAGCTTAATGTAATGATGCCAGTAAAGGGTCACAATCTTCTCCAGTCTATTAATCTATTATCATCTGTATCTCGTATATTTGCAGATAAATGTATAGTCGGTATAAAGGCTGATAAGAAGCGCTGCGAAGAGATGATCGAAAAAAGCCTCGCTATGTGCACCGTACTTGCGCCTATAATCGGTTACGATGCCGCTGCAAAGATAGCAAAAGAAGCATATGAGACCGGAAAAACTGTAAGGCAGGTTGCTCTTGAGAAAAAGCTCCTTCCTGAAGATGAATTGAATAAGGTTCTTGACCCTTGGGCAATGACCGAGCCCGGGGTTACAAAGTGGAGCGCAGGGGGGTGAAAAGTTAGTTTTAAGCGAACGTCCCCGGCGGGATTCGAACCCACGGCCTCAGGATTAGGAATCCTGCGCTCTATCCTACTGAGCTACGGGGACCCATCATGATTACGAGAAGTTGCAGCTCACCAACAACTTTGAATCGAGTTTCCACTAGTTATTTTCTAGTTGAGTCTGGATTCTACCTAACACCTTCTAGCCATGCAAGGTAGGTGTATTTCGGCCGGTATAACAATGAACGATAATTGTTGATATGGACTCTTTTCGGTATAACCAAATGGAGCAGTATTTAATTCACTCTTTATTTTTCTTCTTTAAATAAAACAGAAAACAAGGCAAATACCAAACATACTGTAATAAAGAAAAGGATAAATACTGTAATAAAAATAATAGGTATATCCATTAAGTTTAACTTTTCATAAAAATTAACTTCACTACATATGGCATTGGGAATAAAGAGAAGGAAAAACAAAAGTGTTGTTATTACCGTTTTCATATTTCCACTCTTCTTTATGATCATTCTACGATAGGCTCCCAACTCGTATTTAATTAATTATTCTCAAAGTGTTCCAATATATTCCCACCTCGGCGATTTTACTATCTTTACTTTACACCTTTATTCTATAATAATACATAATTTAGATTGTTAAGTTAATGAACTACTTGCAATTACTAATGATTAAAGCCTAGCAGAAAATTTAGACCTGACAATGTTTGTGCCATATTTTAAGTGCGCCTTACGGGTACTTAAATTCTTTCATAGTTGAAATAACTTGAATTAAATAGTATTTTTTAGAGCTTAATTTTTTGTATGTCAAAGGCAGGGTTTGTAGTTAGATGACCAGAAAGCAGATCTTTTCTTGGTTTTTCTTCGGAATATTCCTCCTTCTAATATACCTGTTCTATGAAATCATTAAGCCATTCATTCTTTCTCTATTCTGGGCCGGGATTCTAGCTCTCATTCTTTATCCTGTTCACGAACGCCTTTCAAAGGTTATTAAAAATAAGGTTGGGATCTCATCTGTTATTATGACTACGCTTGCAACTTTCGTCGTCATACTTCCACTCGTTTTGATCGTCACTACATTAGCTGTTGATATGTTTGATGTTTATCGAGAAATAAGTGATGAAATCGAAATTACAAAGCTGAGCTCCGTTGTAGAGCGTATTAAAGGACTTATACCAGTAAGAATTCTTGAGGAGGTGGAAAAAAGATTCGACGTTGGCGACATACGTCCTGAAGAAATAGTATTAAAGGGTGTAGGAACTATAAGTGGTTATCTTCTCAATCAGGTTCAAAAAGGGGCAAGAAACCTTACTATATTAATTGTTGATTTTGCAATAATGATATTCGCATTATACTTTTTCTTCCGCGATGGTAGAAGACTCTACGAGCAGTTGAAATATCTCATCCCCATGACCGATGAGCAAAAAGATAGAATCTTCCGTCGCTTCTATGACATTCTTAATGCTGTGATACTCGGTGTCATGGCTACGGCTGGAGTACAAGGGCTTATAGCAGGCCTTATTTTTTGGATACTTGGCATCTCCTTTCCTGTGCTTGCTGGGGTGCTCACTTTTGTATTTTCTCTTATTCCATTTGGTGGTGCTGCAGTGGTCTGGTTTCCTGTTGCAGTCTATCTCATTCTAACAGGAAGCACACTTAAAGGAATAGCTCTCATAATACTTGGTGCATTAGTTGTGAGTTCAGTTGATAATTTTCTTAAACCCATGATTATCGGGGGTAGGACGAAGCTTCCAACGCTTTTTCTATTTATTAGTATATTTGGAGGCATAAAGGCCTTCGGGTTTTCAGGGGTGATACTTGGACCTGTGATCCTTGCAGTTTTTATAAGCTTTATTGAAATTTATAAGGTGGAATACAGAGAGGCAAAAATAGATTAAGCCGAATAGGTTATGAATTCATGTGAACATATAGGCGGGACTTATTCCCGCCTATATGTGATTAATGTTTACTTTCCCTTATACTGACACTTACAGATATCCTGTCTTATATATGCAATTACATTCCATATATCAGCATCTGATAAAATACTACCCCAAGCTGGCATAAGGGCAGATCTCCCAACAGCCGCACCGCCTTCCTTATCAGTTTTAAACATATGTTCATCAGTAAGTGTGGATACATACTTTGGATCACTTAAATCTCTTGGCTTTGGGTCAAGTGCCGCTGCCGCAGGCCCGTCTCCCTTTCCTTGTGGACCATGGCAAGACGCGCATATTTGATTATACTTCTCCTTACCTTTAGCTGGGTCGCCCTTTCCCGCCGCATTTGCAAGAGGAGAAATACTCAACGCAAAAGCCGTCATGAATCCAGCTATTAGACATATCTTATTCAACATTTATTCTTTTCACCTCCTTTAGTTATTTAAACCTTGGTGCCTATTTCCCGGTTTGAGCGTAAATAATTCTATATTACTTTTTTGATTAATCAATTCCCTTTGATCGAGCTCTAATTCAAGAAATAAATATAACTAATTGCTCGTTCATACAGTATTAAATGTGGTCTTGACAGGCATAAAATACTATTTATAATTTAGACTTCTCTAAATTTTAATTTAGTTAACACTAAAAAATAATTTAGATAACTCTAATGCTAAGTCCGACTATTGAGGATTACTTAAAGGCGATTTACAAGCTACAAAAGCGCCACGGCAGAGTAACAACATCTGCCATTGCTGAAAAACTTACGCTCTCTAATGCCACCGTAACAGCAATGATAAAGAGACTAGCCAAGAAAAGGCTTCTTAAACACATTTCATATCACGGTGTAGTGCTTACCAATGATGGAGAAAAAATTGCCTTAAAGGTTATACGCCGTCATCGTCTAGTTGAATCATTTTTAAAAGAGGTTCTGGGGGTTGACTGGGATAAGGTCCATGTGGAGGCTGAAAAACTCGAACACTTTATCTCTGACGAGATATTGGACAGGATAGACCAAGTCCTTGGATATCCAAAGGCCGACCTGCACGGAGACCCTATACCTACAAGAGATGGGAAGATTGAGAGTGTTGAGGGGAACCACCCCTTATCTGATGTTGAGGTTGGAAGAACTGTAGTAATTAGCTGCGTAAGTGACGGAGACCCTAACAAGCTTCGTTATATGGCCGAGCTTGGATTATTTCCAGGTGTGAGTGTCGGTATAAGAGATAAAGCTCCTTTTGAAGGTGATATTTTCATAAAAGTGGGCTTATCCGAGCACCGCCTGCCTAAAGACGTGGCTAGAAACATTTATGTTACTCGAACTGAGGAAAAGAGAGAGGAAAATTAAAATTGGCACATTTAGAATGTGCAATTGCTTCAACCTTAATAGCACGCCTGGTTCAATAAAAGGAGAGTGAAAATTATGAATAAAGGCCCTTTATCAAGACGTAACTTTTTAAATATTGGCATGGGAATAATTGGTGGCTCAGCTTTGCTTTCTGGGAAAAGCCTCGCTCAAAAACACAAAAAGGGTGTTATTTTGAACCCAGGAATGGGACATCAAAATGGCA
>JAHFBK010000177.1 GCA_023250035.1 Candidatus Dadabacteria bacterium | reverse complement strand
AGTCCAGAGAGTAAATAGGAAGGTTTCAAAGCTTCATTGATAATGAATTTTTTAATAGTATGAAGCAAAAATCTCCTACTTCTGTTAAATTAGTTAAGAAAGCACATGCCAAGCGAAAAGATAAATTTCCTTCTAGAAAGTTATAAGGATACCGAAAATTTGATTCGTCTTTGTGATGCGAAGGCTGCAGGAATTATTACTATCTTAGCCTTCATGTTTCTTCCTTTAGTCCCTTCCTTGAAAGCAACTGTACATAGAATCTTTGAAAAAGGCTTGGTCGGCTGGGAGTTAATAGTTGGGGCTGTCGTAGTAATACTTATACTTGGTTTTCTTGGCTCTGTTTTACTAACATTTTCTTTTATGTTTAAGGCGGTAAAGCCTAGGAAAAAGGCTTTAGAGCATAGTTTTGAGACTAAAAATGTATTCTGGTGTCTTGATATTTGCAGTATAGTAGACAAGCACGGAGCTGACCACTTTAAGGAATTAGTTGATCAAATAGATAACTTTGATAATGAGTTAATGCAGGCGGTAATTATTATCTCTTATATAGGAAAGGAGAAATTACTTGCTATTGATAAAGCTACAAAATATTTGAAGTACACAGCAATATTCTGGTTATCTTTGATAGCAGTTACGGTCTTTATTTAGATGCGATATTGAAGAGATCAGCGTTCTAAGTGATGTGTAGTCTTCCTATTTAAGACTCAAACTCCTTTAACTCCTCATCTAGCTTTTCAAGGTATTTCGATTCCGCTTGAATTGGTTGTTCATTCGATATTTCTTTAGTTTTTTCTTTACCTTTTTCTGATTTTGATTTGTGAAGAAATATTGCTATGCCAGCTCCGCCAAACAATAATGCAAGAGCGGGTAGAACCCATATAAGCCAGTTTGCTCCTTTTGGTGGTGGAGCGCCAAGGATTGTTTCTCCATATCGATTTACAAAGTAAGCGATTATTTCTTTTTTTGATTCTCCTTCTTCTAGTTTCTGTTTTATTATTGCGCGCATTTGAGTGGCAAGCTCAGAGTTTGATTCTGCTACGGTTTGACCTTGGCACACAGGACACATGAGCAGGTATGAAATTTCCCGAACCTGGTTATCAATACTATCTGCAAAGGTATTGAATGTAAGCAGTACAAGGATAAATGATATTGAAGTGGTAAAGACAAAAGTTTTTTTTAAAAGATTAATTTTGTTAATCATTTCTAGATCAATTTACACCTTTAGTTATCCCATGATCTTGGGAAAGCGCTTTTCCTAAAAAGTAATCGATTATTACTTCTGTAAGGGGTCCAATATATTTATCTACTATTTTACCCGATGTGTCAATGAATAAGGTTTCCGGTACTCCACCAACTCCGTATCCAACTGCTATTTCACCTTTAGGATCCATTCCGTTTTCATATTCTCCTCCGAATTCTTTGAGATAAAGTAGAGCGCTATCTTTATCATCCCAAACGTTTACTCCGATGAAAACGACCTGCTTATCCTTGTATTTCTTCCAGGAGGCCTCAAGGGCAGGTGCTTCATCTTTACAGGGAATACACCACGATGCCCAGAAATTCAGGAGCACGGCTTTTCCTTTTATGTCCGAAAGCTTTATTTTTTCACCGTTAAAAAGCTCAAGTGTAAAGTCGCTTGCTTGTTGACCAACGATTGGGGAGGATTTTATAAATACTCTATTTCCAAAAACTGCATATCCAAGGAGGCCAAGTAAAAGCAGTATCGCTAAAAGCACAGCTAGCTTTGTAATGGTATTTAAAATCTTCACAGTTGTTATTCAGTCCATTTAGAAATTATTTATATAAAGTTTACCTGAATTTCATTCGATTTGGTGCCAGGACTTAGGCCGATCGAATGATTAAGAGTTGAAATAACGCTCTTTCAGAAGTCTGAGATCAAAAAACGTGGGGAGTTACCCATTTGGATATGATGTATAAGTCAAGGGTTTTCCTGCATATATGTTATCTCCTTATTGAAGACCCTTCTTATCTTATTTCAGAAATTAAAACTACTAGAAAAACAATTAGAATGATATTTTTAACTACTGAGTTGTCAAGTTTTTAGCAAGAAAAATTAGATATGAATCCGCGTTATTTTAACGTGGTAATTCACTGTAGCATCCTGCAGAGTTCTTCATTAATCTACCGAGATTATTTCTTACTCTTGATTAACTATAAATTTATATTTTCCACTACCCCCGTAGTACCGGACATTAAGGTAGTAGTCTTTCCCAGGCTCAGTATCAAAAGAAAACTCTAGATCTGCTCCTGATGTCCCATTGTATTTTTCGAACATTTGTGATTTATTATGGTCGTAAACATAAATATCAGGTGCCAATGTCGTTGATTGATTCTCAAAACGTACAGTAATCTTCTTCCCTGTTATACCAGTTATTTTAAACCAATCAGTGTCTTTTTCATCCAGAATGTTGGCTGCTATGGGCTGCCCTGTCTCTATTACCTTGGCTGAAAATATATCATCATTAGGTTCATATCCATCATAAACTGTTTGTGGCTTCACGGAAAGCTTATAGTCACCAATAGTCCCATACGGATTAATTCTCAAATAATAATCCTTTCCAGTTTCAGCGACAAAATCAAATTCCAAGTTCGCTCCTGCTGTGCCATCAAATTTTTCAATCATCTGTGACTTATTCTGATCATAAACAAATATATCAGGTGCCAATGTCGTTGATTGATTCTCGAGATTGACTTTCATCCGATCTCTTAAATTTGAGGTACTATGAAATTTAAAATAGTCTTGATCATCAGTGCTTGAAATCTTCCCGAAAATATCACCGTCTATTGGAAATGAGTTAGCCTCAAAAATTGTATTATTAGGTTCTTGCTCACTACCGCCTTGAGAGGTTTCTTTCTTCTCTGTCGTTTCTGTTGGTTGGGGAGCTTGAAGCTCTGTAACCTGTTTCCGAAACTCTTCTGAACTTTGCTTAGCAACGTTGATGTTTTGATTAATCTCACTAACTTGTTCATTAACTAGCTCGGTTTTGCCCTCTTGTTTCGCTGCTTGAGCTTCATTTATATTAGTAGCAATCTTCTCAACCTGTGTCTCAAACTTCTCAGCATTGTCTTTGCATCTTAGAAACTCCTCAGAATTCACCTTGCCACCCTCCAAGACGATGCAGCATGTTTTGAGGTTCAAGGCAGTCATTTGAGAGCGTTCTGTAAGGTCTTGAATCTTTTGTTCCTCTATAGATACCTCAGGCCCTTTTGATTTGATTATATCCAACTTACTGCTCAGCCTTAGTGAAGTCTGCTGGAATATGCTTTCGCAAGGGGGCTTAGGAATAAGTTTATAAACCAGAAAGACAATCACCAAAACAATTATAGTTACTGGAAGAATAATCAAGGATTTCTTCATTTCACTACCCCATAGTTAATAGCTTTATAGCTTGATTATCTCACAATGAGTAATTCTATGTCAACAAGAAATTTTAAGAGTTTCTTGTTTGATTGTGTACATATGCTTAACTAAGGTCCTTATCAAATGGCATAATATGGTTAAAATTTTTACAGGGAGTTGAATTTTACTATGATCAGAACAGTTATCTTCGATATGGATGGGGTTATTATAGATAGTGAACCGCTTTGGGAAAAGGCAGAAAGAATACTCCTCGGGAGAAGAGGTTTGGACTATAATCCTGCATATAGAGAAAAGATAGTAGGATTAAACCAAAGAGACTCTGGAAGACTCTTAAAAGAGACCTTTAACCTTCCAGAAACGATTGAAGATCTACTAGCTGAGAGAATTGAAATATTACTTCCCCTTTACGAGAAGGAATTAGAGCTTGTACCCAGACTTATAACGATTCTTAAAGAACTTAAGGAAAGTGGTTTCCTCCTAGCTCTAGCTTCAAGCTCACCATACAGAGTAATAAATTTTGTTTTGGATAAATTTTCACTTAATCAATTTTTCTCCGTTGTTGTATCTGGAGAATCCGTTGAGTTTGGAAAACCACATCCTGATATTTATCTTTATACAGCAAGTAAATTAGGGGCCTGTCCTGAGCAGGGTCGAAGGATTGAACCTA
>JAHFBK010000176.1 GCA_023250035.1 Candidatus Dadabacteria bacterium | reverse complement strand
TGATCTCGGATAAGGCGTTTTTGCTACTTTCTGTTAAATCTCCTTCCCCAACTTCCTCGGCTAATGAAAGAGCTTCTTCATAATGCTTCCTAGCTTCCTCATAATTTTCTAAGCTCCTATAAACCCTTCCAAGGTTATGAAGAATCCAGGCTTCTCCTTTTTTATCTCCGAGTTCTTTTCTTATTCTCAAAGACTCTTGATAGTATTTCCAAGCCATTTGGTAATCACCCATTTCATAATACACGTTTCCAATAGAATTTAAAATATATCCCTCTACCTTTTGGTCTCCTGCAGACATGAGTATGTTTAGGGCTTCCATGTCACATTTTAATGCCTCTTCGTAATTACGTAAACTAAGATAAACAACCCCCATGCCACTTAGTGTTATTCCTTCACCTAATGTATTTCCAGTATTCTTGCAGATTTCTAAAGCGTCTTGATAGTATGCGAGGGCTTCTTCATAATGTCCTAAGTTCCAACAAACTACTCCTAGGCTATTTAGTAAGCTTCTAATTTCAGAAGTGTCTTCTATTTCTTTCTTAATTTGCAAGCCTTCTTTATAAAACGAAATGGCCCTACTATAGTTATGTAGATTCTGACTATACATATTCCCAATAAGAGCAAGAACCCTTCCTTCTGAAACCTTATCTCCTATTTCTCTATGAATCTTTAATGCATCTTCATAATGACTTAACGACTTTTGATAGTCGCCTTGGATACTATAAATAGCCGCCATGTAACTAAGTATATTTCCCTCTTCCAATTTATCTCCTAAATCCCTGCTAATTTCAAGTGCCTCATTGTAATACCTAAGGGATTCATGATAATTACCAAGGCGCCAGTATACATTTGCAATACCGTTTGGAACAGAGAGATTGGGGTAAGTACTACTTAGACGCCTCTCTTTAATTATTCTATCGCATTCTAAATAATGCTCTAAGCAGGCTTCATAATTACCCATATCCCGATAAACACTACCAATGTTAAATTCACAAACATGCTGACTAGAGATTACTCCTAATTCTTTATAGATCTTTAAGGCTTCTTGTAGACTTGATAAGGCATCTTCATATCTACCTAGCTTTCTATAAATCTCCCCTAAACCTATGCGTTCAAATCCTTCAGCTTCACTATCTCTTAGTTCTCTATGCACGCTTAAAGCCTCTTCGTGGTATTTCAATGCCTCTGTATACTCACCTGAACGCCAATGTATAAAGCCCATTCCCCTTAATGCCTTTCCCTCGCCTACCTTATCCGTTGTCTTTTTTTTAAGAAAGAGAGCCGATTTGCCTACCTCTAGTGCTTTTTCGTAATCTCCAAGAACGCTTAAAAATTCGGCATGACGGATATACCCGTCAGACAGATTTTTTTCGTCATTTGCAGTTTTTGATAATTCAATAAGTCTCTCAAGAACCTTTCTCTGTTCTTCCCTTTTTGCAAGAGTATCATAGATGTTTTCCATATCAAACAGAATATCAATTTTTCTCTGCTTATTGGCTTCAGTCTCTGGCATTTCATCTATGCGTTTTAGCGCTTCAATATAATTGGTAAGAGCCTCGTCAGTGGCGAAAATCTCCCCTGCCTTCTTGCCAGCCAATGTAAGATAATAAATTGACTTATCTTTGTTATCTGCCTTGCTATAGTGATGAGCAAGAACTCCATAGAATTCCTCAAGCCTATTTGGGTAAAGCTCCTCGATAGCACATCCCACTCCTTCATGGATTTCCTTTCGTTTTTGAACGAGAAGGCTGCTGTAGGCAACTTCATGGGTAAGAGCATGCTTAAAGACATAGTTAGTATCCGGGAAAATCCCTCTTTCATATATCAGTTCCAAGTTTCTAAGTGTAAGTAAATGGTCGCGAAGCTCATTATCATCTAAAGAGGAAACCTTCTTAAGTAACTCAAAACTGAACTCCCTTCCAATAACAGAGCCAACTTGAAGCGCTCTTTTTCGGTTTTCCTCTAATCGGTCAATTCTTGCCATAATCACATCTTGTATGGTGCTAGGAACATCTATTTGAGATACGTTTTTATTCATCATATATCCGCTTTCACTTTTGATGATTATTCCGCTATCAAGAAGGGACTTTGTCACCTCTTCTACAAAGAATGCATTCCCTCCGGCTCTTTCAAGAATTAATCTCATTAAATCTTCAGGTATATCTCCCCCAAGTAGAGTAGACTCTATTAAGACTCTGCACTCTCTAGTTGAAAGGGAGGTTAGAGCAATCTGAGTGTAGTATGGATTGTATATAAAGCTATGAACAAATCCTGGACGACAGGTAAAAAGAAGCATAATTCGGTGATTGCCTACGCTTCCTACAAGATAATTAATAAAGTCTTCCGAGGTTTTATCAATCCAGTGTAGGTCCTCGATAACTATAACAAGCGGTCTAATTTGACTCCCTCTTAGCGTTATAGCCTTAAGGGCTTCAAAAATGCCCTGCCTTTTTTGTCCTGCATCTAAATCTTTTAAGATGTCGAAATCCGTTTTTACAGAAAGAAGGTCAAGTATGATTGGTATAGCGTCCTTTAACTTTGCATCCATCTTGTTTATAGCAGTTTCTACTTTTGCTTTTATCACCTCGTTATCGTCCCTGTCATCTACTGCAAAGTTGTTTTTTAATATCTCGACAATAGGTAGATATGAAAATGATTTTCCGTAGGAGATGCAGTGACCTTCTAAGTAAGTTACTTTTTCATCACGAATCATAGATTTAAACTCATATACCAGTCTTGATTTTCCAATCCCCGCCTCACCGACAATACAAACAACTTGCCCCCGATCCTCTTTTACCTTTTCTAGCGAGTCCTTTATCAGTTCTAGCTCCTTTTCTCTACCCACGAATTTTGTGAGCCCACGTTCTAGTGATACTTCAAATCTTCCTTTTCTACGCGTTAGTCCAATTGCGGAATAAGCCTTTACAGGCTCGCTTTTTCCCTTTACCTGAATTTCCCCAATTGGTTTAAATTCAAAGTAATCCTTTACAAGTCTGTATGTGTTTTCACTTACGAGAATGGTTCCCGGTTCTGCTATGCCCTCTAATCGGGAGGCTAAATTAACGGTATCTCCCATTGCTGTATACTCCATACTAAGGTCATTGCCGATGCTCCCTACAACCACAAGTCCTGTGTTAATACCGATTCGCATCTTAAAATCAATGCCACGTTCCCTTTTTATTTCCTCACCAAATGACTTAAGTGACTCCTGGATTTTCAAGGCAGCGCTAACTGCTCGATAAGGGTGGTCTTCCAGTGCAATAGGAGCGCCGAAAAGAGCCATCACTCCATCTCCTGTAAACTTGTTGATCGTTCCCTCATAGTTGTTTACCTCTTCAATTACAAGCCTAAGGCAGTTGTTCATCAAAGAGCGAACCTCTTCAGGGTCAATCTTCTCGGACATAGCAGTAAACCCAGATGCATCGGCAAAGAGCACTGTTACCTGCTTCCGCTCTCCTTCAAGGCTTGATTTACTTCTGAGGATCTTCTCAGCTAAATGTTTAGGGATATAGCTCTGTGGTTCGTCTAAATTAAGGGCTTTAACTGGCTTAACACTTTCACTAAGTTTATGACCGCATTCGTAGCAAAACTTGTTGGTCGGAGGATTTTCTTTTCCACAGCTTTGGCATTTAATCTCCAGTTTTGTTCCACATTCACCGCAGAACTTCGCCTCTTCAGGATTGTCATACTTACAGTCAGGACATTTCATCCGCTTACCGACAAGTTGTTTCTTTCATTCTGACACTGCACCTATAAGATAACAAACTCCAAATTGCAATAGTTTTTCATCTCATTATGCAAAAGATCTAATACATCAACCACTAGAATCGTCTCTCAATCACAACTTTACCTTCGACCTTCATATTTACCTAATTGAATGGACTGCTGGGTAGCCAACCCGAATAACATGAAACACCTTGTTAGGATACTTTTGTCTTCCCTTTTCCACAGCCTCAAGGACGGTTTTTCCCATACAATATTCCCCTGAGTCAACATCAATTGCAATGATTTTGCCTCTATGTTTCTCCTCAAGCTTTCTTTTAAGACGACTCTTG
>JAHFBK010000072.1 GCA_023250035.1 Candidatus Dadabacteria bacterium | reverse complement strand
TCGATAACCTTGTGGTGAAATGGATGGTTTAAATGTGAATAGGTATCAATACCCAAAAAAGCAATATAGGCAAATTGAGGATAATCCTTTAGAGAATCAAGAAGAATCCCTCTCGAGGCTATATCCACTTCATCCCAGCGATTACTAAAATGTCCCTTAATTTTATAGTAACATCGTAAAAATCTGGTCTTGTACCCTTTAATTGCAACCCCGCGAGAAAGCTCGTTCATTATATTTACGGTTCTTGGAAATATCTCAAAAAGGGTTTGTATATCCTTAGAAATATCTCGGTTCATGAGCAAACTCTCAAGCCCAACATAGCTTCTAAAGCGATAAAGAGAAAAAATCTTTTTTGCGTAAAGTTTTCTGTCAAACCATCTAATACCTGGTAGGTTGCATCTTCCGGGAAACTTGCCTAATAAAAAAGGAGCGTATGCTGGCCCAGTAGTTGAAGGAAAAACTGAGACTGCTTTTCTAAAACTTCCTTTATCAACTATGTATTTCGATATATTCGGGAGGTCGCCACGGTTAAGAAGCTCTTCAAACACATCCGCTCTTGCCCCATCTGCCATTATAAAGATGCAGCTTTCCAACTTATTAATTAAACTCCGATTGAGCTCTCAATTTTCCAAAAAGATGAAGTGCTATATTTTACCTCAATATCATCCCCTATCAAGCAGAAAAAGAAAATATACTATTTTCAATGTAAAAATAACTAAATTTGCCATAGACAGGGGTTTATCGCTCAGAAGGGGCCATGGGGCGGCTTTCGGATGGCGGATTAGAAAATCCCGTCTGAAGTTATCGGTGTTGATATCAATCATCACCGATAGAATGGATTTTCCACTCCCGATTAATTCTCAGCCACCATCTCTTTTACCCGAGGTTAGAAAACCTCGGCTATCATGCTTCGATTGTGTGAAAATTAAACTTCGATAGCTGCGACTTTCCAGTCGCTGATATTAATAAATGGCGAAATTTATCGCGTTAGGATGCAGCTCCTACGGTGGGAAAAATATTGCATTATCAGAAGCAATCCGGCACAAGGTGTCATTCCGAGCACGGCGAGGAATCTCAAACAGATTGCCACGCTTTCGCTCGCAATTACAGGAGGGAGGTAAGGGATTGCTTCACGGAGTTTACACTGAACACATTCGCTTCGCTCAGTGTAAACTCTGTGAATGTGTTTATTATGACAATATAGGGTATTTCAAGAAAAATACCTTTCGTAAATTTCCCTTATCTCATCGGTCTTAGAAATATAAATTTTTCTTAGTTTTTCACCGTTCTCCTTCATATCGAGTTCTAGCGCAAGCTTATGGAAATCGCTTTCATAAAGTTCGCTTCTTGACCTATCATGCAAAAGCCTAAGAAGGTTCTCTAGTCTCTTTAGAAAATAAATCCCGTCTTTTAATATAATAAAAACCTTTTCATCAATTAGACCAAATTCACTTAATCCGTGAAGGGCCTCTAATGTGTTCTGACTTCTAACACCTTCATAACGAAATCCAGATTTAAGCTGAAGCATCTGAATAAGGAATTCTATATCCACGATTCCACCTTTTCCTGTTTTCAGGTTGAATCTAAGCTTGTCCTCTCTAGCAATCTCCTTTTCCATCCTAGCCCTGAGGTGATAAATCTCTTTATGAAAATCCACTTGAAGCGGCTGTTTGTACACAAAATACTCAATCGTTTTCATAACCTCTCTACCTAAATCCATGTTCCCTGCAGACGGTCTTGCTCTTATAAGAGCTTGTCTCTCCCAGAGCCTTGCGCTTTGCTCATGATACCTTTTGAAGGCTTCAAACGATGTAACCAGTGTTCCTGATCTTCCCGATGGTCTTAGATCTGTATCAATCTTATAAGCAAAGCCCTCGTTTGTTGGAATTGAAAGAATTGATATAACCTTCTGCCCAAGTTTTGAGAAGAATTCGTGTTCATCTCCCTTGTAGATAAAAATAATATCAAGATCAGAATTGTAGCTCATCTCCATACCACCCAGTTTTCCCATTCCAAGTATTATTATATCTTCAGGTGTCCCTCTTCTTCCCAATGTAGATCCTAAAACCTCTCCGGCGAGCAAAAGTCCTACTTCGAGTACGGATTCGGCAAGCATAGATAGAAAATTTCCAACGTAGATTGGATCAACCTCGCGATTCAAATCCCTGAGGCAAAGCTTCAGTGTTTCTACATGCTTGAACCTTCTAATCGCATCAAGCTTGCCTTCGTATTCTTCCTCTTCACTTAGAATCTTTTTAAGCTCCTCAACCATTTCTTCCTTAGAACCGAATTCCTTTATAACATCCTTAAGTATAAGTACATCAAGATATTCAGGATGCCTTATAAGGAAACCTGAAAGATAACCACTAGTCGAAAAAAGCCTAGAAAGAAGCTCAAGCAACTCTGGGTTTTCCGCAAGCACGGCAAAAATAGATGTACGCCACCCGATTCCAGAAATAAATCTCTCAAGGTTTACAAGCGCAGCATCAGGGTCAGGAGAAGCAATAACCCTGCCTAAGAAGGCGGGTATTACCCTTCTTGTAAGGATTCTTCCCCTATGTGTAAGCCCACCTTTTTTTGGGTCAAGAAGCGCAGCGATAAGCTCAAGTGCGCTTTCAGGATTTTTAAATCCCAATCTTCTTAAATCCTCTATTGCCTCACTCTGAGCAATATTTCCCTCCGTTAAAAAATCAGCAAGTTCCCAGAATGCCTTTCCTCCCTCCTCTATCCTTTTTGACGGCTCATAAAAAAGCCATTCGTAGATCCGAGAAACCTCGGATGTCCTTTTATTATACACCTTCTCAAATTCCTCTTTATTTTGAAACCCTACCCTTATTGCTAGTTTATCAAGTCCATTAGAATCTTCTGGCAGCTTATGAGTCTGAAGCTCATCTACCAACTGAATCGCATGTTCGACCTTTCTTAAAAAAAGATACGATGAACTGAGTGATTGAAATACTTCATCCTCGATAATCTTTCTTTCCGAGAGCTTTTCAAGAGCCATCAGGGTATTCTTTTCTCTTAGTTCTTTTATCGCCCCACCGTTTACAAGTTGTAGCGCTTGCACAAAAAACTCTATTTCCCGAATACCTCCCTTACCTAGTTTTACATCGCGTACCTTATGGAGTCTATCTAGTTTTGCCTTCATATCCTTTAAATCTTCTACGGATGTATAATCTAGATTTTTCTTGTAGACAAAAGGCTCGATCTCTTTATTGAACTCATCTCCAAGAGAGATGTCCCCTGCAACATGTCTTGCCTTAATAAGTGCAGCCCTCTCCCAGGTATCACCCCAGTAAAAGTAATGCTCAAGAGCACCATCAAATGAAAGAGCAATTGGGCTTTTCCCGCCGCCAGGGCGAAGTCCAATGTCAACCCTATAAAGAAAACCATCTTCGGTGACCGAACTAAGCGACTTAGTAATTCTCTCCGCAATTTTGAAAAATAGATCGGGTTTTTCGGTGGTCTGATAAATATAGATTAAATCTATATCCGAGCTGAGGTTGAGTTCACTTCCTCCAAGCTTTCCCATTCCTATTATGACAAATCTTCCGTGACTTGTTGCTTTGACTTCTCTATCAAAGAATTTAAACGCCGCTTCTAAAATGCCGCTAGCTAAATCCGAGAGCCCCTCCATGATCTCCGGGAATCTCTCTAAGTGCATAATATCTCTATAAATAATCCTAGAAAGTTCTCTATATTTATATCGCCTTAATTGAGCCATAAACTCTTCAAGAGTACTAGAACTCTCAAAAATCCCGTTTGATTCCTGAATGGTTTTCTCTAACGGTTTTTTGTTCTGAATAAACTCTGATGTAAGCAATAAATCCAGGATCCCAGGGTCTTTTATTATTACCCTTCCAAGAAAGCGGCTGTAGGATGAAAGGATATAAAGTAGGTCTTTATTCTTTGGAGATATGCCTTTATGAACCTCTATAAAACGCTTTATTACATTTTCCGCGTTTTCAGGGTCTGGAAGGACTTCATTCAATTTTAACCTTCCTCATTTTTTTCTTTTGTGTTTTCCGCTTGGCAGGTCTATCTGATTCCACCTGAGTTAAAACATCAGAGAGTTTTGTTGCTAAATTGAACCCCTTTTCGATCAAATTACCCGTAACACCAAAGATAATTTTCTGCCCCTCCCTCCGCTTTAAAAGGTTCCTCACGCCTTTTAGCGCAAACCCAGTTCCAATGATGATTTCAGTGGAAGCCCTTAGAAAGTGGTCCCTAGCCTTTTCCAGATCACTAACGTTTTTTTTCTTCATATCCCAATTTTACCACAAACCAATTTAACTCGATAATTCTTTCCAGCGGGCTACAGAGCTTCCTCTATCATTGCAACACATTCGCGGAGGCTGTACTAAGGGGAGCGAAGTGTCATTCCAAACCATGTCCTGAGCCAAAACCCTGAGCAAAGCGAAGGGACAGGCGAAGGAGCAGTGAGGAATCTCAATCAGATTGCTCCTCGCATGACGCTCCTGTGTTTAATAGAATTTCTGTAATATGTATGTAAAATAGCTGTTGCATGCTCTATGCCCGAACAATTTAATTCACCAAGTCCATTTGATCGAATTCACCACGCTCGGCCAACATGATATTCCGAAGAGCGCGCTTTGCCATACGCTGATTAGCCTCCGCTGTATCGCTGGCGACATGCGGCGTCATTATAACATTCGGTAGTGTTCTTATGTCCTTAGCTGGATCAACAGCACTATAAGGTTCACTTTCGAAGACATCGAGGGCGGCTCCAGCAATTCTATGTTCATTAAGTGCATCAAACAAGGCTGATTCGTCAACGATTTCTCCACGTGAGGTATTAATAAGCCAGGACCTTTTTGTCATCATATTAAGACGCTCGATGTTGATAAAGTGTTGTGTGGATGTGTTGCTTGGTATATGCAGGCTTACAAAATCTGCATCCTCTACAGCTTCACCAAAATCCTTCACCAGTTTTTGAAAACCATACTGACGCCTTTTCTCTTCCCAATCAATTTCTCTAATCTCAGACCCTATAACTGTCATGCCAAAGCCAAATGCAGCGATTCTGGCAACACGACTACCAATTGAGCCAGCTCCAATAATAGCCAGTCTTTTTCCATGGAGTTCGATCCCTGTCTTTGGCAGCCATAAACCACTCCGTGTACCCTCATCATGTATAGTAAGATTCCTAGCTGCTGAGAGCATGAGAGCGATTGTATGTTCTGCGACAGACTCATCTAAAACGCCAGGCGTATTTGTACATAGTAGCCCATGTTCTTTTGCCTTTTCAAGGTCAATACTATCGAAACCAACGCCAAATCTTGCAATAACGCCTCCTCGTGGCAATGCCTCATAAAGCTCGCCCTTATATAGCTCAACGCCGCAAATGACATGACGAGCTTTCTGACTTCGTATTGTAGCCGCTAGCCCCTCCTCATCTCGCGGAGCTGGCAAGCAAATGGTGCCTTCCGCTTCAGCACGATTAAACTCGGCTCTTCCTTTTTCATATTCTGGTTGGGTTACAGCAACTATAGCTCTTGTTTTCATTACCATTATAAGCTTAATTTCTGCCTGATCTCGTTCACTATTGCTTGAGGCTCCTCTGCTGTATCAACGGTAATTACATCCTCTGGTTCCTCTAACGTATCAAACTGGCTTCTCAGAAGGTTAGCATTAAAGAAGTGTCCTTTCCTTTCTATTAGTCTTTGTCGAATAAGGTCATAACTACCCTTAAGGTAAGCGAGAACAACTTCCTTCCGTTTTCCTAAAAGCCGGTCTCGATACGACTGTTTAAGTGCAGAACAGATAATGACAGCGGACTTACCCTTTGTAATCAGGTCCCGGATCAGATGTTCTAGCGCATTAAGCCAGGGATCACGGTCCTCGTCAGTTAAGGCGATCCCATGACTCATCTTCTCGATATTAGCTTTAGGGTGAAAGTCATCTCCGTCATAAAACTGCCAACCCAGCTCCTTAGCGAGTAGTTGACCAATAGTTGTTTTCCCAGAACCTGAGACACCTATAATAATTATTATCACTGCTTGTCGATCCAAAGTTGTTTCAATATCTTCATTATCTCAAGGGGATAGGCGGGATTTTCTAATCCCGCCATTCTTACGGGGTTAGAAAACCCCGTCTATCACAACTAGAACTACCATAACTGAAAAAATTTACTGACACTATCCTCATCCTGCAAAGTATGGCTCTGGCAATCCTTTTACGCCGGGCTTCACAGCAAATAAACTCCCAGAGAGAGGCGCTTGGGCGATCTCCTCCGCGGTCATGGTTTCTCTTGCTGATGTAATGTAAAGAACGTCGAGATCATCACCGCCGAAGATGCAGCTTGTTGGACGCGGCACAGGAATTTCGATCACACGATCAACCGCACCAGAAGGATTATAGCGTACTACACGCCCGATGGCATTGTGAACACTCCACACATATCCCTCCTCATCAACAGTTAAGCCGTCGGGAAATCCATCCGCATTCCTGTCTATTGAAGCGAAGAGACGACGGTTTGAGATATTTCCAGTGGCGGTATTGAAATCATAAGCATAAATGCCATACCTAAAACTTTCTGTGAAATAGAACACCCGATTATCAGGGCTCCATCCAAGACCGTTAGCGCAGATGACACTTGTTTTCATGCAAGTTACCTTGGTATCAGGATCGAGCCTATAGAGTGATCCATGCGGTGCGTTCCATTTCACATCATCCATCGTCCCTGCCCAGAAGCGTCCCTGGCGGTCACACTTGGCATCGTTAAATCGATCGTAGGGTTTATCCTCCTCAGGGTCGGACAGCAACTTTAGATCACCGGTTTCAGGATTAAAAAAAGCAAAGTCTTTACGAAGAGTAATTATTAACCCTCCCTTCTCGCTAAGCCCAACCGCAGTCACAGGTTGAGGAAGGTGGAACGTATCATTTATATTGGCTCTCGGATTGAAGCGATGTATCTTCTGACCAGTAATATCCACCCAATAGAGTACCTGCTCCCGAGGAGACCATAGTGGCGATTCTCCCACAATCGCCTCTGCCTTCACAACACACTCCACTTGACTTCGGTTTGAGATCCTCACTATTTCTGAATGCCCCCCTATTAGATTTGTTTTTTTACCAAGAGCTTCATGGCTCGATTCATGGGAAGCGGCTCGTGCTTTTTATGATAATGTATCACAGATAGAATTCCACCCGCGCAGACTAGGATCGTCCCGACTATTGACAAGGCATTCGGTATCTCATTCCAAACAATCCAGCCGATTATTCCTGAGAAAACAACGACAGAATAGTTAAATGGAGAAACCCGCGACGGCGAGGCTTGCTCATAGGCAAGGATGAGAAGAAGCTGAGCAATAGCCATAGTTAAGCCGATTCCAATCAAGTAAACCCAGGCCTCAGGCTCTGGGGGAGACCATTTGGTAATTAATAGAGGCGCAGTCAGTATCGTCGAAATCAAGAAGTAGTAGAAGAGGATGCGTAGAGAAGGTTCTGTGGTGTTTAACCGTCCTACTGTAACAAGCGCAATAGCTGACAAGATGCCAGCTACGAGGGCAAGAGGAGTTGCCCAACTAACGACATCCCTTCCTGGTTGAAGAATCAAGACTATGCCAACGAAGCCTATCACAAGACTCAACCATAACCTCACGCCTATTCTGTGTTTTAGCCAGATCCATGTGATAATGGGAATGAATAAGGGTGCAGCATTAACAAGCAAAACTGCGTCAACAAGAGGAATATAATTGAGAGCCACAAACATGAAATACTGAGAAAGCATACCAGAGATGCCACGGACGCAATGGAGGCCGAGGTGCTCGGTCTTCAAGTTTCCTATTCCATCTCTTATCACCCATGGCAATAGAAGAACAAGGCTTATCGAATTCTGAAAAAAGACAAGGACACCAGATGAGATAGATTTAGAAGCCGCCTTGCCTAATGCACTCATGATAGCAACGGAAAGGAAAGCAAGAACAGTAAGAAGGATGCCAAGCCCGAGATTGCCAGTTCTTAGCGTGGATGTTTCAGACATGAATACAAGTCCTTTTCTGGATGATGATATATCTAAACCAAATAAGTTTTGATGTTTCTGTCATTCTGAGGAGCGAAGCAACGAAGAATCTCACTTCTAGTGCAAACGAGATTCTTCGCCTCCGCTACGCTTTGGCTCAGAATGACAACCATCATTTTTATCTTGGCAAACCGCTACTAATATCTACTCTGGTCGTCGCGTGCAATAGCCGGGCTTAAGCTGACACCTTCCATTCTAATACCACTTTGATTTCGTCTGCCTCATGTTGAGTAAGGGGTTTAACAAACTCAGTGTAGGGATAACGGTTGGTTATAAGCTGTTTAATGTGATCACCCCAGCGCAATTGTGCCATAGATAGATCATCCACAGCCATCTGAAAATATGCACGCGGGTTGTTAACACTTCCAAGGAGAAGCTGATTCTTTAGGACGAGTTGACGCATTAGTTCAGCACCTTGGATCTCAAGCGGACGATCTCCCCCTGGAATCCCTGTAACCACATATACGCCGTTATATGCCAAGGCATCGAGTAAGCTGAATTCAAGTTTCGGAACCCCAGTGGCATCAAAGATAAGATCCATAGAACCGATAGATTTATCAATACGGTCTACAGGCACTTGACGGCCATCTATATACTTACCACCGATGTGCTCCAACCACTCCGGACGGGCAGAGTTAGGCTCAACTATGTCCAAGCCATATACCTCAGCACCCCGAATGCGAAGTGCCACTGCAGCCAAGAGACCAATGGGTCCTAGCCCAGCTACAAGACAACGCCGTTCAAAGAGCCAGTCAGGTGTAGTCTGCGCATCTGGGAGTCGCGCAATCTGCACACGGATAGCCTCATCTATAGCCTTCTCCGCAACAGACAGGGGCTCTGTTAGTACTCCAACTGGCTCCAATTGAGCCGGCACACAAACTACGTACTGTTCTTTATCCACAACGTATTCGGTCTGAAATCCGTCTATTCCCCATATGCCGCGTTCGTGGAATTTACCTGTGTTACACATATCGGAACGGTTCATGCCGCACGGGATGCATTCACCACAACCACGACGATCAGTGAACACCGCATAATCTCCTGGATTAACACGTGTTACACCCTTACCAACTTCAACTACTTGCCCAAACATTTCGTGTCCAATTATGAGCTCATTATGGCCTTGAGGAGCAAGAGCCCTACCACCAGCGACCTCTTCCCTATCTGTGCCACATATCCCGACACGCCTGATTTGAATCTTAATCTCATCCGGCGCTACAATTGCCGGTTCCTCACGATCCTTGAGTTCAACTGTAGTTGTCCCCGGGATTATAGTGATTGCTTTCATATCTTTCTCCTAACCAAATAAATTTCCTACAATTCACTTATATTCATTAATTCTAACCTTGTTATACAAAGGTAAATAATTTATTCAAATTAAGAGCTAAGTAAAATCAAGCCCTACATGGTTCGACAAGCTCACCACGAACGGCTTGATTTAAATAACGTTCGCCCTGAGCACGTCGAAGGGCGAGTTCGTTTCCCAAAGTCCTATCAAAAATAGGTTAGCAATGTGGAAGTTACGAATAAGTGTAAGATTATTAACTAGCCCTATCACAGACGACCACCTGAAAGACTATAGATGAGCACAGTGAGCACAATTAAACATACAACAACATATATACGATCGCGTTGTAATGCAAAGGCAAAGAGAGCAAATATAACTCGCGCAACTGGTGTTGCAATCAAGATAAGTAGTCCTAGCTGAATAATTCCACGACTATGTAATGTTAAGGCGTCCATCAAAATCCCAGAGACCGTGCGCAGGTCTTTAGGCTCTCCTGTGAAAACTCGATAATCAGGATGCGCCCCCATGAAACGTACAAGATATATGATCCCTCCTAGCAAGACGACTAAGGCAGCAATTATTACCGATATTCTCAACAAATTCCCTATGCTTGTCTCGACCTGCTGATCTGTCAACCTAAAGCTATTTTTAAGCATTTAAAGTCTTCCGGTTATGCCATTATAGATCATCTCTAGCGCCATTACAAAAATAACAAGGGCAAATACAATCCTTAATACCCGTGTCTTAGCAGTTACCAATAAGTGGGTTCCCATGAAAGAACCAATCAAAACGCCAAGCATGACGGGCATTGCAAGCCCAGGATCAACATACCCACGGTTTAGGTAAACACCAGCACTAGCTGCAGCCGTCACGCCAATCATAAAGTTGCTTGTTGTCGTCGACACCTTAAATGGTATTCGCATAACCTGATCCATCGCGATTACCTTGAGGGCACCTGAGCCAATTCCGAGTAAACCCGAGAGCGCACCTGCAACAAACATCAGGCTAAATCCTGCGGGCACGGCGTGTACTTGGTAATGTTCTTGACCAGTAGGCGTAGGATAGCTTCCATTCATTCTTAGATGAGTAGCCAGCGAATCCGGTTGACTATCTCCTCTTCTCTCACGTCGAGGAACACTAGATAGATAGGCAGAGATGAGGAGAACTACTCCAAAGACTATTGCAATATAACTAGTAGGCATTCGAGAGGCAATCGAAGCTCCGACAACAGCGCCGATTGTGGTTGCTATTTCTAGAAACATCCCGATCCGAATGTTGGAGAAACCTTCTTTGACGTAGGCAGCCGCTGCCGCCGAAGAGGTTGCAATAACAGAGATAAGAGATGCACCAATTGCATATCGAATATCTACTCCAAAACCGAGAGCCAGTAATGGAACAATCACAACGCCGCCTCCGAGCCCCGTCAATGCACCCAAAAAGCCTGCTAATAAAGATGCCAACCAAATAAGCACAGAAAATTCAAGCACATTCATTAGAATAGTTATCCTAACATTAGCATTATGTTATTCCAATTATGTCAAGTTCAAAAGATTCCAATATTGAGTTCCTTGAGGTTGATAGTAGGAGCGCCATCCCTTCGACCTTCGGCAAAGCTAAGGGCTCAGGACAGGCCCTGGCGCGACATAATTATCGCAGCAAGATGCTGCTCCTACGGTTGATCGGGAAATCCATCATAATCTGTAGGAGAGGCTTCCAGCCTAGATTATAAAACCTAAGTTGGAAAACCTCGACTATATTTTGGGGGAATATTATGAAGAATCCGTTCACACTCAGAAAGCACTGTAGGCACGAACTTGTTCGTGCCCAAAAATAGCACAGACAAGTCTGTGCCTACAATATTTGAACAGTTAATACTTGGAAACTAAACCCATAAAATTTTACTTTCCATCCACACACCTGCGAGCCGAACTACGCGCGTAGCAATACTAAAATGTTTTTTATATCTTGTACCATTTCCAATAAGGAAATGACCGATGGGCACTGTAGGCACGAACTTGTTCGTGCCAATAATAGCACAGACAAGTCTGTGCCTACAATATTTGAACAGCTATCAAATGGAAGTGGTATAACATTATAAAATATAGAGAGTGAAAGCGACTGCCGATTCGCAGCAAGATGCTGCTCCTGCGTATTATTGAGTTTTTACGGCTGGAAGACGTTCCCTAACTACCCTCCCTCTTGATCACTACTCCAGACCCCGCCACTCCTACGGATTTCTAAATGTAGGGCTCGTTCCCCGAACGAGCCCCGACACGAATTCATCGGGGGGCTGATGAGGGCATCAACCCCTACTTAATCTTCTCCATGATGTCAATTCCTCTAAGACGATAGCGGGGAGAGGTGCTTTGACAACCGTCCCCACGCACTGGGCGAGGTAATTATCATCAATCGATCATCTGACTGCAATACCATCTCTGGATGAAGCAAAAGTACTTTATTATCTCTTAGAATGGCAACCATTTGTACACCCCCATCACCAAAATTAAGGCAGTCCGATTTGATTGGCATATTAACACACGTACTATCAGACCTTAGCACCCCTATTGTTAATTGTTTGCCACCTGAGAGGTCAATTGCAATACCAGACGTCAATAGCCCCTGAAGTTCACCCAATTAAGAGCTAATTAGTAATGTTAACGAATTATATAAAGATTCTTCTCCAACAA
>JAHFBK010000071.1 GCA_023250035.1 Candidatus Dadabacteria bacterium | reverse complement strand
AGGCGTATTATTTTTATTACCTTCTCATGTGTTTTTGGATTCTGCCCCCATCATGATACGATTAAAGGCTCATAATATAAAATCCCTCAGCTACATAGTGAATGATAGATGAAAATAGGAATAGGTACCTTGGCCTTTGTTTGTTTCTTACTACTTGCTTTACACTATCCGGCTTACGGTGTAGAAAAGATATATCTTTCTGAAGAAGAAGCCCCAAAGATGGTTTTTCCCGAAGTTGAAGAATTTGAAATAAGAGTAGTTAAGTCTACGCCTGAGCTTCGTGAAAAGATAAAGAGTCTTATAGGAAAGGTCGAACCATCTATCTGGGAGAAAGAATATAAAACGTTTATTGCAAAGAAGGATAGCAAGGTCATTGGATATGCGGTTATTGTTGAAGAGATTGGAAAACATAGACCCATAACATTTATCGTAGGTGTTACTCCCGAAGGTGAAGCTGGGAGTATAGCTGTAATGATTTACAGAGAACCCTACGGAAGCGAGATAAGAGCAAAGAGGTTTCTCAAGCAATATGAGGGAAAAACACTTAATGATCCGATAAGGACTAGGGAAGACATTGTGAATATATCGGGCGCAACCCTTTCCGTAAGAGCTGCAAATGTAGGAGTGAAAAAGGCACTGGCGCTAATAAGTGTGGTTTATTTACAAGGCGAAAATACGGTGGAATAAGAAAATGACAGCCTTTGCAAAATTTTTATAGTTTGAAATGGAAAATGCACAACTAAAGAACAAGCAATTTGCCCCGGGTAGCCAACCAGTCTTGCTGGTTGGCAGTCACGAGCAAGCCTGTCCCGAGCCGAAGCCCTGAACCCTTCGATGCCTCAGGATAAACTCCGTGAAGGGTCTAGCCGAGGGGACTCGTGAGACCTACCCTTAATAAAATTAAGATGAAGCTTATACCCATTATCGTGATCTTTTTAGCTCTTCCAGAGGTTCTTGTTGAAAGAGCCTTTTTTGTCATGGGGACGATGCTTGAGTTTAGGCTCTACTGTAATGATAAGGAAGTATGTGATAAAGCTATCTTAGAAGCCTATTCCGAAGTAAAGAGGTTAGACGATATTTTCAGTAATTATAAGAACAATAGCGTGCTCTCACGAGTAAACTCATTTGCGGGAGATGGCAGGATTTCAGTTCCACCGGATTTTATCGAGCTAACAAGTCGGGCTATTTTTTTCTCGGGTTTAACCGACGGGGCTTTTGACATAACTGTAGGAAAAGCAGTAGAGACCTGGAGGGCGAGCGAAGAGAAAAACATGATGCCTAATCGCGATGAGATAGAAAGTGCTCAAGATTGCATAGGGTTTGACAAAATAAAGTTATACCCAAGGGAAAAACAAATAGAGTTACAATCCCCTTGCCTTTCGCTCGATTTTGGAGGGATAGGTAAGGGATTTGCGCTAGATAGGGCCGTAAAAATTCTCAGATCGTATGGAATCAAAAGAGGGATTGTAAACTTCGGCGGAAACATCTATGCTATGCAGCCCCCACCAGGAGCGGATGGATGGGATGTCGGGATTAGGCACCCAAGGGATGAAGCCGAAGTGCTTACCATACTTAAGGTTGAAGATATAGCTGTATCTACATCTGGAGATTATGAAAGATACTTTGAGGTGGACGGCAGGCGTTTCTCTCATATTATTGACCCAAAAGATGGATTACCGGTAGAATCTGTCCCTTCTGTAACGGTAATTGCTAAAGATGGAACGGATGCGGACGCCCTTTCAACTGCTCTTACTGTAATGAAGAGGGATAAGGCAATTAAATTCATAGAGGGTTTAGAGGATGTAGGGGTTATGATAGTTAGAGAAGAGAAAGGAAAGCTTTCGATATATAGAAATCCTTCTTTTAGTAAACTCGAAATAATTAAAACTATTAATTGAAGAGCGATATGCAGAACTTTATGCAGAAATATAATCTTTCAGGCGCTTCACTGGGTATAAAAATCGTAACGACTATTTTTCTTGTTTTTATGTTGATAGGTATTGCAACAAATCTATTAATCTCATATGCAAAGACAGGCTTTAGCTATAATGGATTGATAGAATACTACAGAGGTGTCGAAAGCGGTTACCCAAAGACCTACCTCGAACTATTAGAGACAACCCATTTTCATATCTTCTCAATGTCTGTTGTCTTCTTAATCCTTGCCCACGTATTCCTTATGTCCTCTTGGAGTTACCGCTTGAAAATAATGGTGATAATTATCTCATTTTTAGCAATGCTTGCTGAGATATGCAGTCCCTGGCTTATAACTTATGCGTCTCCCAAGTTCGCTGTCTTAATGATTATCTCGGGTACAATCATTACTCTTAGCATGCTGCTATACATAGTGGTTCCTATATATGAGATGTGGTTTATAAAGTTGAATAATGGAAGCATTCGAAATTCTAGCTAGAAATAAGAACTTGAAACATCTTTAAAACCTCTTTATTCAGGATTCAAGCCTAAGTTTTTTCCTGAGCTTTTTTATGTCATAGTAGGGCTCGCCCCGTTTTCTTGCATGCTCATATAGGCCCTCAAGTTCATTCAAAATAGAATTGAGCATTTCTCTACCATGCTTTGTCTCTAAAGCCTCTCTCGGGGTTTTACCCCGAAGGGCATTAAGTGGTTTGTTAATCCAGCCATCATAGTGTTCTTCAAGAATCGTATCAAGTCCCCTTTTACTGCTAATTCCTGAGGGGAGTTTCATGAGCTTAGTGGCTTTATTAAGTTCTTTATCGCGATTTAAGTCTAAATGTTTTGTAGAGTCTCCTTTATGTTCGATAAACTCGTTGAGGTTTTTTTCAATAATCTTTTTTGCATTAGCTAGTGAATTAAGTGAATAACAATCAATTTGTAGTCTATCATTCTCAACCTCTATTGTACCTACGGTTCTATTTTTGCCTCGTTTTCTCTCCCAAGTAAAGACCCTAAGATCATCTATGCCACCTTCTATCTCTTCAAGAGACCTAATATTTTTTAGTTTCTTTATTACCTTTTCATAATTTTTTATATTGTAAATCGCAGATGCAAAAACGAACTCATCTCCTTCATGTGTTAAAAATTGAGGACGCTCTACTATTTCTTCAATATAATGCCCAATAAGGAACCCCAAGTCTTTTAAATAGTCTTTTACGGCACTTTTTCTTCCAAAGTTTTTTTTGTAATCTTTAAATTGAAGATTAAAAAAATCAATAATAAGAGCTTTAAATGCCTGGGGATAAACCGAAATCACGCCGGAAAAGTATCTATTGTTTCCTACTTTAAGTGGTCTTCCCCCAATTATATCGTGGGGAGCGATTTGAAGAGATGCTGACGAGTCTTTTATCTGAAATACATCACCCGTGAATATGTCTTTTATACTGCATCCTTCATTTGGAACAACTTTTTCTACCTCAAAGAAGCTATAGAGATTCTGAGACCATTCAGCGGTTAATGACTTTTCAACATCTGATAGATCGTGCATTTCTTCTTCATAAAATCGCTCTATTACCCTTTTTCCAATATCAATTAATTTATAGTCATATGTAAACCAGTCAAAGAATTTTGCAAATGTAAGGTCATCAATATCCTCATTACCCAAGTTTTCAGTTAAAAGTTCTGGGTCGTTCTTCCAGATGTAGAATGCCTCACCGATTTGTGCCTGTATCTCAGGGCGATTTGAAAAATCGTCAAGCTTTAAGCGTAAATCTTTCTCGGCCTGATCAAGCTTGTATTGGTTAATGTCAACTACTGGGTTTGTTATATTGCAGCAGGCACCCAACTTTTTTCCACTTCCACATCCGCAAGGAGATTCTAAGTCTTTCATAAAAGTTAAAAATTAAATTATATTCGGTACGGTGTCAATTATTAACACTCGCTGTTGTATTTGCTTTTTTTGAATGATTGTATTCCTTATCGGAATACGTGGATTTCCATATCATATTACCCTTGTTTTTTGTAGTAAATCTCTTTTGCTAATCTGCTCATTTCATAATGATTTACGATAGGATTGTAGTAAGGTAACTCGTATTTTAATGGATTGTGTATCTTTTCAATGTAAGGAAAATTCCTTGTTTTAGAGTATCTACAAAAATCAAACTCATCTAATCTTTTTTCTGGAAAGTCTATAGGCCAATATCTATTTTTTGAAAAGCTCAGTTGTTTTCTTATTTCTTCGAAAGGCCTCAAATCGATCTTAGGTGAATTTAATTTTTTGATATTTAATAAATCTGTTCTCTTCTCAACCCCTAGCCAAAGTTTATAAAAAGGGGTAAAGACTTTCCGCTGTCCTATTTTATTAGGTGGAACTAAAAGCGTATCTTCATAGTAATTAAAGGCTACTTTATTTTTGAGACATAAATTTTCTATTGTTTTATCCCTTCCTAGGCCAGCAAAACTATATGCCTTGTTTAGATAGACCGCATCTATTTTATATTTTTTAATATTATCTGGGATAACTTCCTCAGGCTTCCCTTTCAAAACCAAAAGGTAGGAACCTAGAGCTTTAAGTTTCTTATCTAAAGCTTCAATGCCGTCCAGTAAAAATCCAATCCGCTGATTTTCTGTAAGGAGTCTTTTAAGGATATTATCGTCAAATATAAAAATAGGTAAAACTTCTTTACTCTCTCTTACTGCATGATAAAGCCCAGTGTTGTCTTCTACCCTTAAATCCCTTCTAAACCAGAATATAGCTCTGTTGTTCATTAGATTGTCGTAAAACTCTACCTTAAAGAACAAATAATCTTAAGACAAAGTTCCTTTTAATGTTAAACAAGAATAAATAGCAGTCCCGCTTGAATCTGAAAAATTATTAATATGAGGGAACTCTAACCTGAAGAGCAGTTATTCACAGATAAAAAATGTTTATAACTTTTAACATGACTCCAAGATACAAGGGAGGAAACCTTCTTAAAATAATTTATGGAATTATGTGACCTAAACGAGACGCTTCATATCAGTCATGACTGAAAGGAAGCTGTCTATCGTCTCTTCGTTTTCGATAATCATGAAAAGCAACTCATTAATTCCTAAGTCTCGTACCTTATTGATATCCACTTTTATCTGATCGAGGGACCCAGTAAAGAACGAACGGTCTTTTTGCAATGGCTTGGACGTAATATGGACGCCGGATCCAAAAATGATTTCTAGATTTGCTGGATCACGGCCGGCATCCTTTGCAATTTGCTTGAACTGGGGAATCATCTGAGCAATAGCCTCGAAAGGTATGCCAGCAGGAAGCCAGCCATCAGCTAAAGTCGCCGCCCGCTTCAGAGCAGCAGGAACGAAAGCAGCAAGGTATATAGGAGGGTGGGGCTTTTGAATAGGCTTGGGCCTGATTATAGATTTGGGCACTTTATAATACTTTCCGTGAAACTCGACTGGATCATTCATCCATATCGCCTTGAGCACCTGTATAAACTCGTCGGCTCGCGCTCCACGCTCCTTTAGCGAGGCTCCGGCTGCCTCGAACTCGTCTTCCGACCAGCCAAGACCAAATCCAACTCGCAATCTTCCACCTGAGAGTACATCAAGAGTGGTGAGTCTACGTGCTAGAATGACCGGATTATAGAACGGCATATCAAGGACGCTCGTTCCGAGCCCAATTTGTTTTGTATGAGCGGCGACAAATGTTAGAGTCTCCAACGGGTCTAAAACGTACTTGTAGAATTCCGGTAACGACCCATCAGGGGTCACTTCATAGGGAGTTCTGGGATTTACTGGGTAAAGCAACCTGTCTGCCACCCAAACGGTGTCGTATCCAAGTTCCTCGGCTTCCCGCGCGGCTTTTATTAAGTTTATTGGAGTCGCCGAACGTCCCATACTTGGAAGAGTAATTCCTATACGCATTGCATACCTCCTATACCGAATTTATACAAATCGCTTATCTGTAGCTTATTTACTTGAAAACGATTGAGTTCATTTGCCTTCTAGCATGGCCCTAAGCATCCAAAAGACGTTTTTCATGTTTTTCCATTAAACCTGTCAGGAAGTCATTTGTTCCGATATCGTGATACTTGTCAGCGCACACTTCAAGATCAACTCTCAGATTACGTATAATAGTCTCATGGTCGGCTAAAAGCTTAGATATCATTCCGCGAGCATCAGGGAACTGACCTGGCTGTTCTCTTAACCTCGAGTACTTTAAAAATTCTTCAAGGGTTGCTATAGAGAACCCACTGAGAGAACGAACACGCTCAGCTACTTCATCCACTATTTCGTCAAGCACCTCATATTGTGACTCAAAGAACTTATGTAGGTCATTAAAATGTGGTCCGACAACATTCCAATGGTAGTTTCTAGTTTTTGTATAGAGTACATATTCGTCAGACAACAAGGTGCTTAGAATTTTTGCAACACCTTCACGCTCTTTATCTGATAGTCCTATATTTGGTTTCATATCTATTTCCTCCTTTTTTGTTCCCTGTAGTTTCTTACTGTGCAGTCCATCCTTCATCTATAGGTATCGCTGCCCCCGTGATATTACGTGCCAAATCACTTGCCAAATAAACAGTAAGCTCTGCTACCTCCTCTGGGTCAAGCATCCTTTTCATCGGTGCTTCCGCAAGAATCACTTTTTCGAGCACCTCTTCTCTTGGGATTCCATGTGCCTTTGCCTGGTCATCTATTTGCTTATCAACAAGGGGAGTTCGTACAAATGTCGGGCATATTGCATTTGCCGTTATACCATGCTCAAGCATTTCGAGTGCAGTGACTTTCGTAAGCCCAATTACACCGTGCTTTGCAGAAACATAAGCGGATTTGAATTTTGCACCGATAAGCCCGTGAATCGAGGACATGTTTATGATTCTCCCACTTTTTTGCTTAATCATATAGGGCAGGGCATATTTGGTACAGAGAAAGGTTCCTGTAAGCATTATGCCTATTAATAAATCCCACTTGTCTTCCGGAAAATCAACGATTGGAGCTACATTTTGAATCCCAGCATTATTTACCAGTATATCAATCCGACCGAATTTCTTAACGGTTTCGTCTATGAGTCTTTTGCAATCCTCACGCTTTGTGACGTTGGTTTTTACAAATAGAGCATCTCTACCCAGTTTTTGAATTCCTTCTACTACTTTCTTTCCACCTTCTTCATTCAGGTCGGCTATTGTTACATTAGCCCCTTCTTTAGCAAAAGCCTCTGCGATCGCAAGGCCAATGCCGCTTGCAGCACCTGTTACTATGCCAACTTTTTTATCCAGTCTCATTGCTAAGCCCTCCTTATGTAAGAAGTTGTCGAAATATTGTCTCTAAATATGACATCAGATTTAGAAGTTATTTTTCCAAATTGGGAAGAAGAAAAAGTTATGCCCTAATCTCTGATGTCTTGTGTGCAGCTTCTTTCTCTAGTATCTTTCCAGCAATTTTGTAACCCTTTTCTTTGTGCTCTTCAATAGATTTCCATGAAAAATCATAATCCTTCGATGCAGGCTCACCCTCCTCTCCTTCATGTACAATCCGTGTAATAGAAATCGAACAGGAATCTCCCATAGCCTGAATGTAACGAGGTCTCTGCTTGATCTGCTCAACTATCCTTGGTTCAAGATGGCTCATTATTTCTTCGATTAGTTTTTTGTAGTTATCAATCAGCTCCCTTGTGTGAACATCTTTTCTAATCTTCTCCGAGTAGAAGATTTCATCTCTCCGTGCAATCACCTCCATCATGTTTCGGGGAAGAGACTTTTTCCTTGGATAAAGCTCCACTATATAGACCTTCTTGCCTGTTAAACCGCAGAGCTCAATTACCTGATCAAGTGGCGTATTGCTTACAATCCCACCGTCCCAGTAATGTTTTCCATCAATTGTCGTCCATGGAAATCCCGGTGGCAGACTCCCACTTGCAAGAATATGGTCAGGTGTAATGGTGTCCTTGTAGCTATCAAATGTCTCAAACTCTGCCGTTTCTATATTCACTGCGCTTATAAGCAGGCGAATCGGACTGTCTTTTAATCTATTAAAATCTAAATACTTGCAAAGAAGGTCTTTTATAGGAGATGTGTCGTAAAAACTCGTCCAGTTCATGGGGAACTGATTAGGCTGGAAAACGGGTATAAACCATTTAGGGCGGAAGAACTTGGGAGAGCCGAAAACAAGAGAGTACCAGGATGAAAGAAGCCGCCTCATTTCTTCATTAGGAACCTCTGGTGTGTTTAGCGCAAGCTCTTCCCAGAAAGCCTCAAGAGCCGCTGTAGCGTTCTTTGGGTTTCCTGCAATAATTGCGGAATTAAATGCTCCTATAGAAATACCAGCAACAATATCTGGATAAATCCCTTTTTCTTCCATCGCTTTTACAACGCCACATTCAAATGCCCCAAGTGCCCCTCCTCCCTGAAGAATAAGCACAGTCTGGGTTGCTATCTCTTCAAGCGGGAATGCAACGTCGCGCAGTTTCTCCTTTACCCGTTTTAAACTCACACGGTTTAAGATGAGCGACTCCGCCGCTTTAGCCTCGGTCGGAGGACGTCCGAGAAAAAACATCGCACGAAGCACCCCATCCTTTAGGTAAAGAACGGCAAAGGATTTTTCTTTAATTGACCCTCTAAGAATCCTTTCATTAATGTCGGCCGTATCACCAAGAAAATCAAAAGTGAGGTCAAATACATCCGAGAAGAAAAACGAGATGGTGCGGTAGGCTTGCCTCTGTCCCATCATGTTCTTCGCTGCAATCTGTCCCTGTTTTATTGCATTATCCCAGTGCTCGATTCTACGATGCCTTCCAAAAACAGGGTCAAAAAATTTAGCAACGTCCCCTGCAGCATATATATCTGGTTTGGTTGTTTGCATATATTGATCTACGAGAATGCCGTCATCTACTCTAATCCCACTTCCATGAAGAAAATCCACCTCAGGAGTAACGCCCACACCGATTGCAACAAAGTTACAGGAAAAGGTTTTTCCTGTGTTTGTGACTACGCCCTCAACTCGATCCTTCCCCTTAAATTCCTTTATTGTTTCCCCTAAGATTATCTCAACACCATTAGCCTTATAGTATTCAGTAAAGAACTCAGAGATTTCTGGAGAAACGAGTTTGTCGAATAAAATATTCTCCATTGTAATTATTGTCATTTCTATACCTTTTTGTGTAAATGAGGAAGCAAGCTCCATCCCGATAAAACTCCCGCCAACAACTACAGCCTTTTTTGCTCCTTCCATTGCCTGCATTAGAGCTTCAGCATCGGGAATGGTTCTGAGATAACATATCCCAGGTAAATCCGCTCCAGGAACGTCGAGTTTCTTTGGATTACAACCTGTAGCAATAAGAAGTTTCTTAAAATGGAATTCTTCAGCCAGATCTGTTTCAACTACTTTGCTTTCTGTATGAACCGTTAGAACTTTAGCGCCAAGTATCACGTCAATTTTGTGATCCCAATAGTAGCTTTCTTCGAGAACAAGTATGTTTTCTTTTTTTTGTTTTCCAAGAAGGAAGTGCTTAGAGAGCGGCGGACGGTGGTAGGGAAAGGAATTTTCTGCCGATATGATAACAATCTTACCCTCGGCTCCTTCTTTTCTCAGTGTTTCAGAGGCAGTTGCGATTGCAAGCCCACCGCCTATCAGTAAAAAATCAATACTCTTTGTCATTATACCCTCCTGATAATCCTTACTTTTATAACCTTTACCATTTTGTCCTGTCCCTTATCATCAGGCTAGATCGAATAACAATATTTCCGACTCATCGCTTGCGCTTATCTCGATAATTTCTTCTTCACTTATTGCGGCACCGTCGCCCTCTTTGAGTGGGTAGCCATTCAATATCATCGAGCCACAGGCTACCTGCACCCAGGCATGGCGACCTGGCTTAGGGCGATGCGTAACTTGCTCTCTAGGAGGCAATTGTGTTACAAACAAATCCACGCCCTGATGCACGGTAACGGCACTATCACGTCCATCGTGCGCTGCTACAAGTCGAAGTTTTCCATGTTTCTCTTCGGGGTTGAATGCGCGTTGTTCATAACCGGGCTTGATACCTCTTTCTTCCGGTAGAATCCATATTTGCAAGAGGTGCACAGGCTCGGTTTGCGAATGGTTATACTCGCTATGCTTGATGCCCGTACCGGCACTCATACGTTGCACCTCATTTGGACGGATCACCGAACTGTTACCCATATTGTCATTGTGTTCTAGTGCACCTTTGAGAACATAAGTGATGATTTCCATATCGCGATGAGGATGTATACCAAAACCGGCACTGGGCCTTACACGGTCTTCATTGATCACACGAAGATCACGAAATCCCATATGCCTAGGATCATAGTAGTCCCCGAATGAAAATGTGTGATAGCTGTCGAGCCAGCTAAGATTTGTATGCCCGCGCTCATTGCTTCGTCGTATTTTAATCATTTTGCCCTCTTTATTACTTTTTCTCACTTTTCCCTAATTTTCGGCATAAGCGGCGGAGTTCTTCTTGCTCAGAATCTGTGAGAGTACTCATTTCGTTCACTATAGCCGACACATGAGTTGGGAAAAATTTACTGATTAATTGTTGTCCCTGTTTTGTGAGGTGGACGGTTATGAACCTGCGGTCTTTTTCTTGACGGTTGCGTTTAACTAACCCGCGTTTCTCCAGGTTATCGATCACCAGTGTTATATTCCCACCACTCTTGAGGAGTTTATTGCCAAGTTCACGCTGTGAAAGCGGACCGAGATGAAGAAGCACCTCAAGTACTCCAAGCTGGCTCGTAGTCAGTTCATTGGCATGTAGAAAACGACTAAGCCGTGAAGTTACAGACTCGGCAGCTCTAATCAAATTGATATAGGCATTTAGCGCTCTTATTTCATTTTTTTTTCCTTTATAATGAGTTCCCATAGTTAATTTAGTATTAAATATTTTAATATTAAATAATTTAACCTTAAAGTAATCATTTTTTCACTTTTGTCAAGGTCTTTTTTCCGCTGTTAGGCTTTATTGTGGAAGAGTTCAATTATCGAACCCGGTAGAAATCGGGTTTCCGCTTCTCCATAAATGCTGTAGCGCCCTCGACCATCTCAGGGGATTTGAGGAAGAATCGAGCGAGTTCAAGTCCATGGGTGATCTGAGGGAATGCCGTATCTGAGGCGAAGTTAATCTGAAACTTAGCGATTCTAAGGGACTGAGGACTCATTTCAAGAAGCCTTTTACACCAGGCGTCTACCTCTTCGTCGAGCTTTTCCTTCGGTACTACCTTGTTCACCCAGCCCATTTCCTGTGCCTCTTTCGCTGTATAGCGGTTGCAGAGATACACGATCTCACGTGCCTTTTTATCACCCACTGAACGTTGCAGGAGTTGCATGCCATACCAGATTGGGGCGCTGCCAACTAATGGACCGGCTTGACCAAAAATGGAATCATCGGATGCAATCGTCAAATCACATAGCATATTAAGCTCATTACCGCCACCTATGCAGTATCCATTTACCCTGGCAATGATTGGTTTACCACAACAGCGCATTGCATTAGCAAGGCGGTAGTGCACAAGCATAAAGTGGGCGTTTACCTTTTTCTTGGGGTCTGTAATCCAAGAAAGGTCGCCACCTGCGCAGAATGCCTTATCGCCTGCACCGGTGACCACAATGACACCAACGTTGTCATCTAGCCACGCATCCTCAATCGCAATTGCAAGCTCTTCACGCGTCTTCGACCGAAGTGCATTACGCATATCGGGACGGTTAATGGTTACGCGTGCGATACGTTCTTTTTTCTCGTATAGTATGTCCTCAAATTTAAGTGATGTGTTCTTTTCATCGGCCCTGGGATTGGCTTTTGTATTCTTCTTCTCCTTATCTTTTTTTGATTTTGCTTTTGTCATTTTTCTCTCCTTTTAATTTATTTTACTTATGAACTCAGCTTGCTTCTGACGTGAGTTCAATCTAATAATATAATTGTAGCGGATCAATCGAACGATGGAAGGGGGTGAAGATTAACCCTCCGATAGCTGCGACTTTCCAGTCACGGGTTTTTAAAGGAGGAATTTTACACGCTTTGAAGGCGTTCCTACCTAATATACTTCTAACGTGCCATAGCTGAATGTTTTGTGTATCCATACTTTTCTTGGATTCCCAGTAAAGCTTGTACCCACATGCCTTTAGTGGGTGACGTTTGAGAATGACAAAGCAAAATGTACCTCCCTGCTAAATATATGCGGAATGACATGCCTTCTGTCATGCCCGAATGTTCCCCATTTAGTGCATATGGGGACAAGGGTAATCGGGCAT
>JAHFBK010000175.1 GCA_023250035.1 Candidatus Dadabacteria bacterium | reverse complement strand
AGGAAAATCGAACCACACTCGAAGATATATTTGCCCATGCAGATTACATAATAAACTTATGTGGCGAAGACCACGTTGGAATCGGAAGTGATTTAGATGGAGCAGGAGTTGATGATTTTCCTCAAGAGATTCGCAGTGTAGCTGATTTGCCAAAGATCGGAGAATTCTTTGTTAAAAAGGGTTATACAGAAGATCGTGTCAGGAAAATTATGAATGGTAATTTTCTCAGGGTGTTGAAAGAGAATTTATAGTTTACTCGTCTCGAGTTGCTAAACTTACTGTAACATATCGCGCAACGGTCTAACGCCCGAATTCAGCCTTTCCTGATAAACTTCCCGCCGATTCCTTAAACGCCAATTGTTTTATATCCCACTTGTTGAGATAGGTAAAAGCAATCGCATCGCCAATGGTTTTAAACAGGTATTGCAGATTCTGATACTCGTCTATCAAATATTGCTTGTACTCTATCTCGGACTTAATCACATTTGCCTCATCTTTTGTTAAGGGAATTGGGCGCTTTGTTTTTAGGGATTTTCTGTTTTCTCTAATCAGAGCCTTGAGCGCCTTAATTCTTTTTTCAAAATAGGTGGTTTTACGAATCAGCGTTCCTTGGATCTCAAGACAAAGCCTAAAGCTTTCCAACGGTTGAGCTTGTAAGAGTCGAAGTTTTGTCAATAGTGATAGAAGAGTTCGTCTGTAATGTGTAAGCATTTCGATATAGTAAGCAGCCTTCTATTGATTATAAATCGTTATTACAACAGAAGCTCTTTGAAAAATGGATTTAGCATTCTCTCTTTCGGATCAACTGTTTTGACCCAATCACTAAGTTTTTGCCACCTCTCTCCAAACGCATCCACAACATGCCTTTTCTGAACAAAGGGACTCTGGTTCAATAAGGGTATCCCACCTCTACTGTACGCCCAGGCATTAAACTCTTGAAGAAAAAAATCCCAGCCAGCTTTATCTACATCACTATAAGCATGAATAGGATCAATGGAAATAATGTCCCCATCGTGAGAGTAAGATAAAATCGAACTGGCATCTCGCCTGATGAAATATGACCCTAATGGCATGTTGCAGCGAAAACCATGTTTCTTGAAGTGGTTTTCACTAAATTCAAGGTATGCTTTCAAATTGTTGACCCATTGGTCCCTAGGAAATGCCCAAAAGGTAAAAGCATACCTTGCCGAGGGTGGAGTTCTTTCATAATTAATGATCTTATCAGGATCATATAATGAGAAACCTCCTATTGCGCTTAGAAATCTGTAGGCAAATCTTTGCATTGAAAACCATAGGTTTTCAAAGAGGTTTTTAAGAGTTGTAGTAGGAGTGTAAAGACGTATACTCTTACCGACAAAAGCTCCAGTATAACTCCAGCCTTGGCGTCGTATATCAGCCATCCATGAATTCTTGAGTTTTGTCGTTCGATTCCTAGTTTGAATTACCACCATTCTGCCGACCGTCCAACACACTATGCTTTCATTAGCAGCGATAATATTTGAAACCCTTTCTTGTGTGAGGTCATTGATATTGTGTATTAAGTAATTGAATCTGACAATCTCCAAGGGCTTGATTTTAAATGTCACTTCATATACGATTCCGCACATACCATAGCTTGAGCGAACTAGATAGAGAAGCTCAGGGCTTTCCTCTAAAGAGGCTTCTCTTAACTCGCCCGTCGGTGTAACCCACTTAATCTTTGTCACGTATGAGTTCACCTGACCAAACTCAACCCCATCCAAACTATCCTTTGTTTGGCAACAGGCCGCAGAACCCAAAGTGATATTACCAATCTCGATGTTTAGCATGAATTGCAGATTATGTCTCCGTAGAACCTCCGCGGCCTCTATAAGCTGGAGTCCTGCTTGAGCCGTCAGCGCCATTTTTTGCGTGTCAATGTTTTGTATTTTCTTTAAACCAGACATGAGGACAATAGTCCCAGAAGACGATGCACAGGGGGTTAAGGAGTGAAAACTACCCATCGCTCTGACTGGCTTAGGAAAAAGTTCTGTGTCTTTCAAAATGGCTTGTAGCTCTTCCACACTTTCAGGACGCACCACCTTTTGTGGAACGGTGATAACGCCACCATCATAATTTGTAATTTTAGTACTCATAATTTATATCGAAATTCTTGCAACAATCCTCTTCGCCGAGCTCAAACGAGGCGTCGTTGCTGGTCAGTATACAAGAAACGTTCCTTCTAAATCAACAGCTTTGAAAACTCCCGGAGTAGACTAGGAATAAATTTAAGGTTTTACTAAGTTGCATGATGTATCCAAAAGATGTGCAATTATCTTTTTTCTCGTGCTTTTTATCTCTCCTCAAATTGCAAATAAGGATTGTCACAATCTCAACAATAGCAATAAATAAAGACTAAAAGCTGCAGAAGTAACACCTCCTCGATTAGATTTTTAAACCGAGGAATAAGCCTTCCTATAATTTTGCTAAAATTTATGTTATAAAATGTAAAGGGGAAATAGGGAATAATGTAGAGGGTAGGCTGGTAAATCTTAAAGAAAGGAGGGAAAAATATGTGGGATAAGAAGGAATCAGGGGTTAAATACCCCAAGGATAAGAAGGAACTAGGAATTAAATATCCTGAGGATAATAGGGAATCAGGGGTTAAATACCCTGAGGAGATGCCCGTTACACCCCAGGTTCGGAAGCTCATCAATCCTGAGAGAGGAGAAGTGGTGAAAATCGGAAAATCGATTTTCATAAAGGGGGAAGTATCGGGAGAGCAGGATTTAATTATTGATGGCAGGGTAGAGGGAGAGATTCAACTTAAGGAAAATCAGGTGACGATCGGAGAAAACGGGAAAATATCAGGTGAAATACATGCCAAAACTATAATCATCCACGGTGAAGTAGTCGGAAATATGTTTGCAGGAGAGAAGCTGGAGATTAAGGCTTCCGGGGCTCTAAAGGGGGACATCACCTCACCCAGGCTGATTATTGATGACGGAGCTTATTTTAAAGGGAGCATTGATATGGAAGTAGATGGGCAGAAGAGGCTTGAGAGACCTGTAACAGAGATTCTAGAGGTAGTTAGGAGTGAGGAGTGAATTTTTAATATTAATTGGGTAATGAGGAATCTGTCAACGGATGAGAAACGGATTAACGGATGCCGTTAGCAGTTTCAGGTAATGGAGTGAATTAGTCATTGGTTTTTTTTCTTTCGATTCCTTTTGTCTAACGACAGATGACTAACGACCAACGACGAACTACTATGAGTGAAGTCTCTATCTCAAGAAAAGAGGGCATGGAAAGAGAAGGACAGATTCATTCAACGGCTGTTCTAAAAACCTTTATAAAGGAAATGACACTGCTTCAAAAGTCACTTATCTTAGACTTGGGATGTATTTGCGACTCAAATATTGAAATTTTTACACATCTTGGGTGCAAGGTGTTTGTAACGGATCTCCTGAATGCTAACGCCCGAACATGGACAAATTCGGGTGGTATGGGAGAAATCGGTGTAGATGAGGCACAAATTGATTTAGAATACCCTGAAAACCTCTTTGACGGAATTCTCCTATGGGACATATTTGACCACTTTGGTTTTGAAGAGGCTCGGCTTTTAATAAATAATGCCCGGAGGATATTAAAGGACAAGGGATGGGCTCTAGCCCTTTTTCGTCCTGCAAAACAAACCCCCTTCAATACCATAACAAGATACAGGATAGTCAGCTTAGGCGAGATAAGGTATGAAAACCTGCCGCTTATAATTCAGAGGAGTAAAATCTATTATAATCGAGACATCACCGACCTTTTTAGCGACTTCTCTTCCTACACCTCCTATATACTCAAGAATAGATGGAGAGAGGTTATAGCAAGAAAGTGAGCTAACCGTTAACTTTAATAACTTACGAATAAAGGTTGCCACAATTGCAGCAGTAGCTATAAAAGAAATTAACTACTCAAAAGAAAACTATATCTTGCGGTCACTTCGATTCTAGGTTTAGCTGTATACTTTCAGTTCAAATTTTCTGTCGATACAAAGTGAATATGTCACCCCTGATGCAAAGTAAAAATGTCACCTGTAAGTAGATTCTCAAGAGGTAGTGTATTAGTTTTAATCTTTTTAGTTTCACCAGAACTAATTTCCTTAAAAT
>JAHFBK010000174.1 GCA_023250035.1 Candidatus Dadabacteria bacterium | reverse complement strand
ATGGGGGCATGAATTGTTCCCCCACCTTAATCCTCCCCAACAAGTGGGGAGGAAAAATTTTAATTACGGGACTAGAAAGTCCCGTCTATCCCTAACTGAAGGATAGAGGGTAATCGGAGAAGAAGTCATGAAAAACAAATTCAAATCCCTACTAACTCCTATGCTACTCAGTGGGGTATGGGGAGTTTTTACATACCTTATTGGCTCTCTCATATCATCCGGATTTTCCCTCGCATCGTTCCTGTTTTATCCGATTCTATTTGGTGGGGTTACTGGAATAATCGCTTGCGCTTTTGGGTCAAGAATTCCGTTTGTAAGAGCTATAACTGTAGGTCTTATTTCAGGGCTTATTTATCACATCTTATCTCCCATTTCTCCTTTCCTTACATCGGTTCTTATAGGAGCAGGTTTAGGTGGAGGACTGGCAACCGATGAAGGAAGATTAAAAGATGTGTTTAGGAGGCTTATATCTATCCTAAAAGGTGTTTTTATCTTTCCATTTTTTATATATGTAGGAGGTTTACTTGCAGGTCTTACGAGCAGCATCTTTGGCTCGAATTTTATTATCTGGTTTTTCTGGGGAGGATGGCTCAGTTTGGGAATCTGCATTATTTATATGCCTCTATTCAAAGGAGCGGACAGCGGTGAAGACTTTGAAACTCTTACCGAGGCGGATGAATTTACATCCGAAACTCATGAAATTCTTAGGGAGTTAAGACAGTTAGACTCGAGATTTAAATAAGCAGTCTTCAACAAAGCATAAATTGATATTGAAAAATAATTCAGAAAAATAATTCTGGGTTGTCAAATTGTTGATTTTTGCCAAATCTTAACCTAATAGTTAAACTAAACGTATAATAACGATATATTTCAGTTTAAAAATGTAGTAAAATTAGAATAACTAGGAGGAGAAGAGATGAGAAATATAACCAACGTAGCATTATTTTTTTTGGTGCTTTGTATCATTTTTGGATTCGGCAAATTAGCTGAAGCTCAAACTAATACACAACCCGCAGCAGATCTTCCTAAAAAACCAGAGGTTCAACCCAATCCTATGAGAAGTATCTGTGCTTATATGTGGGATGGGTACTACGAAAAAGAAAAAATCGAAATAAATGTCTCAACAAGAGGAGATTATGATGAGACTCTGATATTTAACTGTCCTCTTTGTAGTCTTCGCGGTCATTTAGTAGATCCATTTCTGAATACTGAGTATGAGGGTAAAACCGGCATGGATAGGATAAGAGAGTGTGGTTTTACTCAGGTTGTCTTTAGAGGTGGAAGAGGAATGGAAGAAATCGTAATACAGGTTCCAAGGGTTAAGCCCGACCCAGTTAGAAGTACCTGTGCTAGCAAGTGGAATGTATACTATGAAAATGAAAATAGTGATATAAGGGTTTCAACAAGAGGAGATTATGATGAGACCATTGTGTTTACGTGTTCCTATTGTAATCTTGAGAATCAATTTGTTAACCCATTCCTGAATAACGAATATCAAGGCAAAAGCGGAATAGACAGAATAAAGGAGTGCGGTTTTATTGAGGCTGTTTTTGAAGGGGAAAGAGGGGTAGAACCTATTGTAGTGCAGGTTCCATAAAAGGGATGGTGAAGAATTTAAATATTGGGACGTTTCCATTTGGTTGGATTCGTGAGTACGAAGATGATAACTGGCAGCTAATATGGAGTTCTGAGACTAAGATTTTATATGCTAAGGGTGCTATTACAAAGAAGGTTGTTAGTATTGGACAGCCTTCAACTTGGCAGGAGGCAAAAGCCCTTGCTACAAGAGTACAGAATGAACCCGAAGTTTATATAAGCCTAGCAGAAGATTAGTTCGCGGGAAAAGAATCTACGTGAAATCCTTCGCGATCTTTACTGCACTAATAATCGGGCCTTTGTACTTACTAAGTTGAATAAACATTCACCTAATATGGTTGTAATATCTTAAAAGTGTCTCGGGGGGTATTCCCAGATAGTAAAGTATTCTTAAAATCCACATAGTCACAAATGTCTTTAAAACTCCAGACTTTTCGAATCGACGAACGCTCGTGCTAACTGGTGATAGAATTTCAACTCCTTTTGATATTTTTTTTACCTTCCTTACAAATTCAATTTCTTCCATGATTGGCATCTCTGGAAATCCACCAACTTCAAAAAATAAATCTTTTTTAACAAATATGCCGTGATCCCCAAGAGGGGCTCCTGTAAAACTTGTTCTCATGTTTGCCCCTAATTCTAAAACCCTAAATATAAACTTAGGTGAGTTCAACTTTATTGGAAACCATCCCCACCCAATTCTGTTTGATATGATTTCATTTTTTAACATAGTTAAACATGTTGCACTTATTATGGTATCGGCGTGAAGAAAGAGGATATATTCATTTTCAGCTTTTTCTGCCCCCATATTCATCTGTAGTGCGCGTCCTCTTTTAGAGGTAACGAGTTTTGCTTGAGTAAACTTACCAGCGATCTCCTTTGTTTCATCCTCACTGAAGCCATCGACTACGATAACTTCATCACCCGTTGATATTATTTCAAAAAGGTTTATGAGTGTGCTTTCGATAGTTGAGGACTCGTTATATGTGGGAATTACAATGCTTATCATCGAGCTAAGAATCTGTTGTATGTAAACTTAACTTGTTTATTAAGATAATTTTAAATGTATTTTCCTTAAATGGAATCCCTCTTCAACTTTAATGCGTCTAAAGGAGCATATGTTAGTTATTTGAGATAAATTTTGATTTATCAAGATGGCATGATGAAGCTTATCATCGCAAGATATGACTAGTCCTCAAATAATGTCAACGGGGCAAAGAAATATAAAAACTGTATCATCTATAACCTATCTCTAATTCATATTAAATTAGTTTGATTGAATTGATCTAAGGGGGTTGACCCTATATATATGATTACTACAATTAAAGGAATGAATAAGAAGAAGCTACTAATGATAATAGGATTAGCTGTAATACCAGTTGCAGCGTTCTTCCTAGTAAGAGAATCAGGCATTGAGTTTAAAAATTTGACACCTTCAAAGATCCGGGAATATCTTCTCAGCTTCGGAATGGTTAAGGGTGCATTAGTTTATCTTGCGATATACACATTTTCTATAAGACCATTTGTTCCGATACCTCCAACTCTTTATACATTTGCGGGAGGTTTTACATTCGGTCCAATTTGGGGAACGGTTCTGACTATTACGGGAGCAACGCTAAATGCAAGCCTTTGCTTTCTTATAGCAAGAGCACTTGGTAAGGATTTTGTTGAGAAAATATCTAAGGGGAAATTTGGCAAGCTCAATGAAAGGTTAAAAGATAGCGGCTTTAAAACGCTTCTTATAATCAGAACCTCCCCTGTAGGTCCTCCGTTTGATTTGGTTAGTTATGCTTCGGGTGTTTTAAGGATTCCGTTTTGGAGTCATTTTGTTGCTACTATGGTTGGCGTTATACCAGCGGTTGCTGTGTATTCCTATTTTGGCGGCTCAATCACAAAAGGCGGTCTTACGATACTAATTGCTTTTTTCTTGGTTGTTGTTATCTCAATTCTTGTGCCTTGGTATATAAAGCGGAGAAAAAGACAGCCGCAAATACAGTAATTATCCTTTGTAAGACAAAGCACAAGTTATTTTTTTCTACGTTTAGTAACAGCAGCTCCTGCCTTTGCTTCGACTCGTTGAAGACGAGTTAGGACCTGTTTGAGTAGCCTTCCGTTTTGTTCTATTAGTTTTTTGTTTCTATTAATGAGCTCTGTATTTTGCTTAATAACCCTTTCGTTCTGAAGAGGTTGTTTATAATTTCGCTCGATAAGTTCCCCATTGCGCTTTATAAGCTCAGCATTACTATGAGCGGTAGAACTTATATTTTTTAACTGTTCTTTTAGAATCTCCAAATCCGACATTATTTTATTTAAAATCTCTTCCATGCGGCCCTCCTTACTTGTTTTGTAAAAGCAGTAAATCCAGAATTTTGTCGTTAGGTTACTGTTTCATATTTCTATTGTCAAGTCCAGAGAGTAAATAGGAAGGTTTCAAAGCTTCATTGATAATGAATTTTTTAATAGTATGAAGCAAAAATCTCCTACTTCTGTTAAATTAGTTAAGAAAGCACATGCCAAGCGAAAAG
>JAHFBK010000070.1 GCA_023250035.1 Candidatus Dadabacteria bacterium | reverse complement strand
GCCACCGATTTGAATTTTCTTAATAATATTATAGGATTTTCTCTCAACCTATTGCATCTTACCTTTTCAAGAAAATAACATACAATATTAGAGGCTTCCTATGAATAAATTTGTAAAATCTCATGGACTTGGAAACGATTACATTGTTCTAGATGAACCCAACATTTCATTTAGACTGACTCCTGAGGCAATCAAGCTTATCTGTCATAGGAACTATGGAATTGGGTCGGATGGGATACTACTTCTTGTGCCATCGGAAAAAGCTGACTTTGGGCTTAAGATCTTTAATCCAGATGGAAGCTCAGCGGAGAAAAGCGGAAACGGACTCAGGATTTTCGCTAAATTTCTCTACGAACATGGATATACAAAGAAAGACTTGGTTAGCATTGACACACCTGGTGGTATAGTCACAGCCGAGGTAGAGACTACGAACAACAGAGTATCTTTTGTCACAGTAGAAATGGGCGAGGCTACTTTTAGAAGTAAGCTTATTCCGGTTGAGGGAGAGGACAGAGAAGTGGTTGGGGAAAAAATCAGGATAAATGGCGAAATACTGAGATTTACAGCAGTCTCAGTTGGAAACCCACACTGTGTGTTTTTTGTTAACGAACTCGATGAAGGATATACCCGGAAACTGGGCCCGATACTCGAAACACATCCACTTTTTCCTAATAGAATTAACGTTCAGTTTGCTCAGGTGCAATCAAGGAATAAAGTAAACATTCTTATCTGGGAGCGCGGAGCTGGATATACCCTTGCGTCAGGAAGCAGTTCATGTGCAGTTGCTGCTGCTTGTGTGAGAAATGGTTTGACAGACAAATATGTAACCGTATCAATGCCTGGCGGAGAGCTACAGATTCAAATCAGGGATGACTGGTCAATAAAGATGCGAGGACCAGTGGAGGAAGTTTACGTGGGCACGATCAGTCAAGACTTATTAGAAAAGATTAACAAAATCTCTTCGGTTTAGAGCCAAAGGCATTGTAATAACTCAACCATGAATGGAACCACAAATTCCAAATCACAAGCACCAAATCACAAATAAGAAGTCGGGAGCCAGAAGTCAGTAGTTAGAAGAAAGATTTTATCCTTCTGGATTCTGAATTATGGCTTCTGGATTCTTGGGAATTAGAATTTGTGATTTGGTCATTTGTGCTTGCAGTTTAAGTTTGGCTAATGGAGCCTATCCATTTGTAGTCAAATATTCACTAGATGGAAAAGTTACTAATAACAGCAGAAAACGTTTTGCCAATTTCCTCCCCCCCGCTAATCAAGGGTTCCATTTTGATAGTTGATGGAAAGATTAAAGAAATTGGAAAAGCATCGAAGCTTAAAAAGAAATATCAAGGTATGCCTACTCTTGAGCTAGGAGATGGAATCCTTCTTCCTGGATTTGTAAACGCCCACACCCACCTTGAGCTAGGATGGATAGGCAAGAGGATTGGGAAGTTCAGTGGATTCATAAGCTGGCTTAAACAAATTATAAAAGCTAGGATGGCAGACACAACAAGGGAAGAAATAGAAACATCCGTTGAAGAAGGGATCAAAATGCTTTTACAATGCGGCGTAACCACTATCGGTGAGATTTCTTCCTATGGTGGCTTAGATAAGCCTTTACTTAAAAAATCAGGTATGAGAACGGTTCTCTTTTCCGAACTTTTTGATTGGCATGGAGACTTCTGGGAGATTTTTTCCTTCGATAAGGATGAAACTTTTGAAGAAAGACCTTTCCCTCATGCCACCTATTCGTGTTCTCCTGAATTCCTAAAAAAGGTTTGGAGGTTCAACCATCAAAGAGGTATTCCATTGGGGATCCATCTCGCCGAGAGCCCTGATGAGGTTAAGTTCCTAAGAGGGGAAGTAAACGATTTTGAGAAGAAGATATTTCCACTTATAGGCAAAGAACCATTCGTAAGAGACAAATCTGATACCCCGTTTCAATATCTAAAGGGATTAAAATTTTTTAATGGGACAAAAGTCACAGCGGTTCATATGGTTCAGATCCTCCCAGAAGAGGTGGAAGAGATAAATAAACATGATATTGGTATAGTTCTGTGTCCAAGAAGCAATTTCTATCTCAAGGTTGGCGCACCTCCACTAAAGTATCTAGCAGATCTCGAGAGAATAGGAATCGGAACAGATGGGCTCTCTAGTAATTTCAACTTAGACTTTTTTGAAGAGCTTAGATTCTTTTATCTAACATTTGGTAAGAAGCTTGGAAAAAAGGCCCCATTTTTTACCATTTATTTAGCTACGCTTGGAGGTGCAAGGGCGCTTTTCTTAGATGAAAGGATTGGAAGCATAGATAAAGGAAAAGAAGCTGATTTGATTTTTCTAAGTCCTAAGAATCCGTTTCCTGATCCATATCTTTCAGTAATTTCCTGTTGTAAAGAAGATGTAAAACTCGTTATAGTAAAAGGCAAGGTAGTATCTTCAAAAACAGACATTCCTGTGAATATAAATGATTAGTGAAATCAGAAAGCTATTCGTATACGGTACGTTTCTTCAAGGAGAGCCAAGAAACTATTATTTAAACAATTGTAAATTGATTCAGGCTTTGGAAATACCAGGCAGGCTTTACTCCACTGGTAGAGGGTATCCAGCCGCTTTGTTTGATGGTAATTCCGAGGAAACCATCGCAGGGGAGATTTATAACCTTAGTGGGGATTCAAATAAGAAACTAAAAGAATTAGATGAAGTGGAGTGTACTAGATTCGGTCTCTACAGAAGAAAGGACTTAAAACATAAAGGACATCACTTTTACCTCTACGAAGCTGGAGATAAGTTAAAAGGCTATCTTAATAAGGAAAATACGATTAATCCAGGAAGCTGGCGTCGTAAAGGATCGGTTGCACTTAAGGACCCTGTTGAATTTGCTATTAACTTTGAAAAAGAACAAGAAGAGCGATATATGGAATTTCCTCCAGAGGATTCAAGTGGAATGATATTTCTTAGAGGAGATGCACCTATTCTTGTTACCGCACCACATGCTACAAGGCATTTGCGGATGAACAAACAAAAACAACAAGAAGAATATACAGGAGCAATTTCTGTAATTCTTCATTCACTAACTGGCGCCCATGCACTCTACACACACTGGGCATCAAAGATTGATCCCAATTTTTATGACGATGCCCCTTTTAAAAAGAAGCTAACAAAGATAGTAAGAAAATTTGGTATAAAGTCTGTTCTTGATTTGCATGGCACAAGAGGGCGAAGGGCCGAGGATATATACCCAGGAATAGGAAATGACAGGGAATTTCTTATAGGAAATGATTCCTACCTTCGCAAGTTAAAAGAGTCAGCAAACTCGAACGGCCTAGTCCTTGGCGGCCTTAACGTCTTCCCGGCCTCAACTCAAATGACTGTAACTAAATTCGTTGCAACAAACCTAGGAATACCTGCAATGCAGATTGAGATTAATGAGAGACATAGAGATCCAAAATCGAATCCTCAGGGATTTGAAAAGCTAGTCACATTCCTTACAGAATACCTTCATCAGATTAAAACTTATATTTAGCTAGTTTTTTAGAATATCTAATCTTACTTTCTCCTTAACAATTCCCTTTTGAAAAGCCTTGTTAAAAAGAAACTCCAAGGCCTTCTTCCCTTTCTCTCCCATATCCCTTGTATACTGATTCACATACATAAGAACAAATTTTTCTCCTAAATCCTTTTTCATTCCCCTCCCGAACCGAAGCGCATATTCCAAGGCTTCATCCTTGTGAGACAATCCATAATCAATGCTCTCCTTATGAACACTTAAAATCTCCCTCTGTAAATCTTCATCAATATCTCTTCTTACTGTATTAATCCCTAGAGGAAGTGGTAGAGAAGTATCTTTTGCCCACGTTTCTCCAAGATCAAAAATCATTGTTAGTCCGAAATCTTTATACGTAAGCTGTCCCTCATGAATAATGAGTCCAGCTTCAACCTCGCCATCCCTAACAGCCTCCATGACTTTATCAAATGGCAGATCAACAGGGATAAAACCATCGGCATAAAAACCTAAGAGAAGAAAAGCTGTGGTGAGTCTTCCAGGAACTCCAATCTTTTTCCCATTTAGGTCATCAAAGCGTTCTTTAGCCACCACAATTGGACCATATCCCTCCCCCATACTAGCACCACAAGAGAGGATTCTATATTTATCTTGGACGTGAAGATAGGCATGTGCGGAGACTGCAGTTACTTCTAATTCCCCTTTTAAAGCCCGCTTATTGAGAGTTTGTATGTCCTCTATCACATGAATGAAGTCAATTTTATCGGATACCACCTTTCCGCTTGCCATACCGTAGAACATAAATGCGTCATCAGCATCTGGGCTGTGTCCAAGTTTCATAATGTTTTTTTTCAAGGTATAACTCTCTCCCTCTCTAAAATTTATTAAACAAGGAACAGTAACCAAACTGGGTAGGCAACCAGTTCCCTCGACTATACTCAGGACAGGCTTGCTCGTTGTCAGCTAGCCCGCCAGCAAGAACGATGAACAACCCATCTATTGTAATGACTATAGACGAGACATTCTTGTCTCGTCCCGCAGGGTTAGAAAACCCTGCCTATAGCAGTTCTCAAAGTGCAAATTATTAAATCACCAAATTGTAGTGGCAATTCATGAATTGCCACTACTCTTCACTCAGAATAAATCTGCAAATCAGGAATTCTTCTATTTACCTCTAAATCAGAAAGAAGCTTGGCGTAAGTCAGAATCCCATTCATTTCTTTCTCACCAAGATCATATCTAATTCTCTCTGTTAGGTATCTTAAACAGATTTCTTCACTAAGCCCTATTTTCTCTGACTCTATCTTAGCAATCTTCTTAACGATTTTTAATCCTATGGACTTTGCCATTTCTAGCGTATAGAGATTTCTTCCAAGTTTAATTCCTTCATTCACAGCATAGACAGCGTATACAAAAGGAAGACCAGTTTCATTTGTCCATATTTCTCCGAGATCAAAAACCCTATATCCATCAGGCGGAAAGTATCTTAACTTAAGACCTGTGTTACCAATTAGCATCCCACCATCTACGTCATCTAGAAATTTTTCATTAGCTTCTCTTCGAATATAAATTGGGGAGAGTTTATTAAAAACCTCTAAGATTATTCTCAGTAGCGCCGTTGAGCTCTGTGACCTTACATCAACTGCAACTGTTTTAAGCTCCTTTATCTCAGTTCTAGTTAAGAGAACAACACTATCTACCCTCCCATATGACGAAATCGAGATATTGGGGACAATTGTGTAATTCCCTCTTTTAACTAACTCAGCAACTGGAATGAGCCCTAAATCTACTACTTTGTCAAAAAGAAGGGTAGACAAATTCGAGGGCGAAGAGTATGAAATTTCAAAATCATGCTGTACCAATCTTTCCTCCAGAGGGAAAACCAACGGTTTTACATTTAGAAACGGCACAGAGCCAAGTTTAATCAACAGTTTTTCTCCTAACTTAGGAATTCGCACTTAGAGATCATGAACTTATGTCCATTCGGCATCGGAATAGAACGCTTGTAGGGGCAATCCTTGCGATTGCCCGTTCACAGGATTGCCCATTCTGGGCGAATGCTAGGTTCGCCCCTACAAAAATTTTACGAGACGTTAAAATCCCTAAAATGTGCTTAAATCCCCCTGCCAACGCCTTGGTAAAAATATCTTTTCATAGATTGAAATAGCATATGAATCCGTCATTCCTGCAATAAAATCGCACACAGCGCGTTCTATCTGTTCTGAGTTTCTATGGGTTTTCCCATAAAATTTCCAAAACTCTTCTGGATTAGCGCATAAATATTCGTATAGTTCCTTCATTAACTTCGAAGCCTTGAGAAAGTTCCTTCTTATCTTTTCATTCATATAAACTGTGTCAAAGAGGTAACCCCTGAGTTCAATTATAGATTCTTCAACCTCTTTACTCATTACTATCTTCTTTTCACCGAGTTTTTTAGTCTCTAAGATAATATCCGTAACCATTCTATTGATTCTTTCCGAATTTGTCTTTCCAAGAACATTTACACATTCCCTTGGCACATCATCAATTGTAATAATCCCCGCTCTTATTGCATCATCTACATCGTGATTTGCATAAGCTACCAAGTCCGATAGCCTTACAACCTGCCCCTCCATAGTTTCAGGACGGTACTTAGGATTATCGAGCGATCCCATGCCCTTCGAATGTTTGGAAATCCCGTCTCGTACCTCGTAGGTCAGGTTTAAGCCCTGACCGTCTCGCTCGAGAACGTCTACAACACGAAGGCTATGGATTACGTGCTTGAACCCACCCGGAAATATTTCGTTAAGTGCAGCCTCGCCCGCATGACCAAATGGTGTATGACCCAAATCATGTCCTAAGGCAATTGCCTCAGTTAAATCCTCGTTGAGTCGTAGAGCCTTGGAGATTGTTCTAGCAATCTGAGAAACCTCAATTACATGAGTAAGCCTTGTTCTATAGTGGTCTCCTGTTGGCGCAAGAAAGACCTGGGTCTTATGTTTTAGTCTTCGGAAAGATTTGGAGTGGATTATTCTGTCCCTGTCTCTTTGAAAAGCTGGGCGAATTGGACAAGGGTCTTCTGGTTTAATTCTGCCTTTGGTTGCAGAACTTAATGTTGCAAGGGGAGAAAGCACCTTTCTTTCTATCTCTTCTAGCTCTTCTCGTATTGTCAATCTTATGATCCCTCTGAGCTAATCATGTCATTATTCAAATCTGCTGTAATTACTCAGCCATTAATATATAAGCTCCAATGACCAAATCACGAATTCTAATCCCAAGAATCTAGAAGCCAGAATTCAGAATCCAGAAGGAGAAGATCTTTCTTCTAACTACTGACTTCTGGCTCCCGACTTCTTATCTGTGATTTGGTACTTGTGATTTGGAATTTGTAGTTCCATCTGTGGCTGAATTGTTACAATATTATATTCTAATATGGACTCCTTTTTTTCTTAAAAACTCCTTTGCTTCTTGAATAGAATACTCACCGTAATGAAAAATTGAAGCAACTAGCGCTGCATCTGCCTCCCCCATAGTCAGTCCTTCATAGAGATGTTCTAGGCTACCCGCACCTCCTGAAGCAATCACTGGAATTCCAACTCTCCGTGATACAGCTTTTGTAAGCTCAATATCATATCCCGCCTTGGTACCGTCCATATCCATACTAGTAAGAAGGATTTCTCCCGCTCCGTAGTCCTCCATTTTTTGTGCCCATTCTATAGCATCTATTCCAGTAGGATTCCTTCCACCGTGTGTAAAGACTTCCCATTCGGAGTTGGAAACCCTCTTTGCGTCAATGGCTACGACTATACACTGACTTCCAAATCTATCAGATGTTCTTTTAACAACCTCTGGATCTTTTACAGCCGCTGTGTTTATCGAGACCTTATCTGCTCCAGCAAGAAGAAGTTGCCTTATGTCCTCTAATGTTCTTACCCCACCACCAACAGTTAGTGGGACGAATACCTTCCCCGCTGTACGCTCCACTACGTCAATCATTGTTTTTCTTTCTTCAAATGAAGCCGTGATATCAAGAAATGTAATTTCGTCAGCACTTTCTTTACTGTAATACTTTGCGATTTCAACTGGGTCCCCTGCGTCTTGGAGATTTAAGAATTTCACTCCCTTTACAACCCTTCCATCCTTTACATCCAGACAGGGAATTATTCTTTTTGCAAGCATAAAGTAACCTCTAACTGTTTAGCCACAAAGCGTGCGTCGAGCTCAGGCGAGACGACACGAACATAGAATTCAGAAGTCAGAATTAAGTAGCAGGTGAAAAACTTCTGTATTCTGGCTTCTGACTCCTAAATCATCTATCTACTTTAAAACTTATAGTCCACCTTTGTGTCTTTGTGCCTTGGTGGCTAAAATTTACGAAAACCTCTTTATCGCCTCCCTAAGATTGATTTTACCAGTGTAAATTGATTTACCAAGAATTATTCCTACAAGACCGAAATCCTTCAAAGAGGAAAGCTTTTCTATATCTTCCATTGATGATATGCCGCCTGATGTTATTACTGGAATCGGCGAAGACTCAACAAACCTCTTAATACTGATTAGGTTAACTCCCTCCATTGTCCCGTCACGATCAACATCAGTGTGAATAACTAAAGATACGCCTAGTGAGTTTAAATCCTTAAGAAAATCTTCGGCATTCAAATCAATCACTTCCTTCCATCCCTTTACAGCAATCTTTCCCATCTTAGTATCAATACCTACTACTACTCTTTCTGGAAAACTCTTGCATGTATCGATCAAAAATTTCCTATCTTGAAAAGCTGATGTTCCTAGTATGACTCTTCTAACACCCAAACTTATATATTTTTCAACTGTATTAATATTCCTTATTCCCCCACCTATCTGCACGTCTGCAGAAACAGTATTAACAATATCCCTTATTATCTCGAAATTTCTAGGTTCACCTGAGAATGCACCGTCGAGGTCAACAACATGAATGAGCTTTGCTCCAGAATTTTCCCATTTTCTCGCAGTTTCTAATGGATCCTCAGAAAAAACTGTCTCTGTTCCCTCTTCCCCCTTTAAAAGCCTTACACATTTTCCCCCTTTTAAATCAATAGCAGGGATAATTAGCACTTAATTTTGCTCCAGAAACTTATTGAGATTATCCACAACCTCTATTACTCCCTCTTTTGCAAGTTCATCTACTGATATCCATCTACCTTTTCTTTTAAAGAACTTTCCAACCTCAGCGACATTCTCAAAGAGTGGTTTCTGAGTCTCAGCAAAATAGTTTTCCCAGATCTTTTCACCATTAGCTGTATTTACCAAATCAACACCAAAAGCAACAGATGCAGGTGAGGACACGCCTAACTCACCCCCTTCCCTTTCTGAATATGTAAATATATTTCCTATTAAAACTGCCTGAGCACCTAAATTATTCCCAATTCTTAGTGCAACCTCTCTATTAGTTAAGTCTGGATTCTCAGATTTTACCTTTGAAAATTCGGAGGTTGAGCTCTCATGAGGGACTATATTTATATTTATTATTTTTGATATAAGTTCATTGTACATAATATCAGTTAAATATTGCTCCTTACCGGGTGGAACCTCGGTGTCAGACGCAAACGGAACCAATACGATTTTTCTTATATCTAACTCAGTCGGTTTTAGAGCGATTCGCTGAGGACCTTTATCCACCCTCTGCATGGGGACAGTACAGGAAAGTATAAAGACACAAAAAGGAGCCATCGAAATTGAAAGAAGATTTAATAATTTCATGTTTATAAATATACAGGAATATGGGGTTAATTAAAGAACCTTGTAGCAACCTAAATACATCGTCATATAAGCAGAAAACCCTTTTGGTCATTGCGAGAAGTGAAACGACCGAAGCAATCTGATTGAGATCCCTCACTGTATTCAGAATGACATCTTGCGTCAGATTGCTTCACGGAGTTTATACCAAACGAAACATGACGTGAGTTCAACCGAAAGGCATTAGAAACCGCTGAACTTGAAAACCGTAGTATTAGCGTTCTATAATAAACAGCATGAAATACTGGTTAGTAAAATCTGAACCCTTCAAATATTCATGGGAAATGTTTCTTAAAGACGGCTCGACCTACTGGGATGGAGTAAGAAATTATCAAGCAAGAAACAATCTAAAAAATATGAAAAATGGAGATTTAGTGCTTTTTTATCATAGCGATGAAGGGCTAGAAGTCGTAGGTATTGCAAAGGTGATCAAAGAAGCCTATCAAGACCCAACAACGAATGACCAACGCTGGGTAGTCGTAGACCTAGAACCAGTCGAGACCTTAAAAAAGCCTGTCCCACTGGATGAAATAAAAAAAGACAAACGTTTAAAAAACATTGCCCTCATCAGACAAAGCCACCTCTCCGTCATGTCCCTTACGAAAGATGAATTTGATGTAATAGTAACTAAAGGAAGAGGGAGAAAGTAAGAAAATAAACCCTATTGTAAAAAATCAAAGTTTTTATAAAATTATGAGTAAATAACAAGGACTTGAAACATTTAGGAATCTATATCTGAAGTTCGGATGCACTCCCTAAATAAGATAAAAAGTGAACTTTACACATGGGCGTTTACGAAATTTTATCTCTGGTTAGTTTGTGTGTGGGATTGGGAGTTGTACAAACATGTCTGAGCCAATGCGTATCTCGCCTAAATACAATGTTGAACATTGGAAGGCCCTTGATTTCTCGAAAGAAGATGTTTGGCAGAAAGCGATAGACATTTTTGAGGATCGTATTCGGGGACGTTTTTTGAACATCATCGATGCTATCGAAAGCCGTGAACACGCTGGCTTCGCTGTTCTGGCACTCGACTGCTTGCTCATCGAAACTCTTCAACAATTTCGCGAAGGGAAATCCGAAACCCCCAGTAGAAAGTCGGAAGAGTATTTTATCCGCTTCTTGACCGAAACATCCTTCAAGCAATTTTTCGACAGTCGGATAGCACGTATGTTCTATTACCAAATACGCTGTGGCATTTTGCATCAGGCAGAAGTCAAAGAAAGTTCATTAGTACTTATACAGAAGGAAACGCCGTTAGTTAGTAAAACAGATGACAGAAAAGGCCTAGTTATCAATCGAAAATTATTTCACAAGCAATTAGTGAACGAGTTTGAGAAATACTTATCTCTCCTCCGAGACTCCTCGAATAGTGAGTTACGTCACAAGTTTAAAAAGAAGATGGATTACATCTGTCGGATTACAATAGGCGATTGAATTAGATTGGAGTATGAACACTAAGATCATATTTTCCTACGGATCCAATATGAATACAGAGTGGTTGCGGTCACGTGTCCCGTCTGCAAAGACGATTGGGCGCGCTAGATTACTAGACAAGCGAATGGTGTGTAATAAGAAGAGTAAGGATAGTTCAGGTAAAGCTAATCTTATTGATAGCCCTGGGAACGTTGTCTGGGGTGTGCTGTATGAAATTGATTCGGCAGAATTGGGCAACCTGGATAAGGCAGAAAGGAGCTACAAGCGAAAAGCTTTGCAGGTTTTGAATGAGCAAGGTGACACTATTTCAGCCGAAGTTTACATATCAACAAAAATTACTACTGACCCCACACCTTATGATTGGTACAAGAACTTGATTCTTCAAGGAGCACAGGAACACCAGCTGCCAGGAGATTACGTAGAATACCTACAGCGACTCCCCTCAAAGCCTGATCCACGTAAGAGGGGCGCAACTTTATCTAGCATTTAGTAAAGTCACAGTTCTTTTCTTTTGGATTCGCCTTCCAAGTTTGGCCCCTAAAACTAAGAGAATTGCCTCAAGAATCTAATATCGTTTTCAAAAAATAACCTGATGTCGTTTATGCCGAATTTGAGCATGGCGATTCTTTCAACGCCCATTCCAAAGGCAAACCCTGTGTAACGCTCAGGGTCGTAATTAACGCTTTTAAACACCTCAGGGTCTACCATCCCACAGCCAAGAATCTCAAGCCACCCGGAGTTCTTACAAACCCTGCATCCCTTTCCTCCACAAATTACGCACTCTATATCCACCTCCGCACTTGGCTCTGTGAAAGGAAAGAAGCTCGGTCTAAACCTAACACCGATATTTGCACCAAACATTAGCTTTGCAAATTCAGTAAGCACCCCTTTTAAATCTGCAAAGGTTACATGCTCGTCAACCAAAAGCCCTTCCACCTGATGAAACATAGGCGTGTGTGATACATCGCTATCGCATCTATAGACTTTGCCTGGGGCGATTACCTTTACTGGTGGCTTTTGCTTCTCCATCACCCTGATCTGAACAGGGGAGGTGTGGGTTCTAAGAACTATTTCATCTGAGATATAAAACGTATCCTGCATATCCCTTGCTGGATGGTCTTTTGGAATATTTAGAGCCTCAAAATTATAGTAATCAAGCTCGACCTCTGGGCCCTCTACAACCTCAAACCCCATACGCTCGAAAATGGAGATAATCTCTTCCATCACCTGAGTTATTGGATGCTTTCCACCAATACGAATGCCTCGACCAGGAAGCGTAATGTCAACACGCTCTTTAAGAAGCATACTTGTTTTTTTCTCTTCTTTTATCTCCTCAAGTCGTTTCTCAAATAGGTTTTCGATAAAACTCTTCACCTGGTTTATAAGGCGCCCCATCTCTGGCCTTTCCGCCTCTGGAACCTCGGGCATTCTCTTTAGATATTCCGTAATTACTCCCTTTCTTCCGAGAAACTTCGATTTGACGTTTTGGAGAGAAACTTCGTCAGGAGCTTTCTTTAGCTCACTCTCAGCCTCAAGTCTTATCTCTTCAAGTTTTTCTTTCAATTTTAGCTCCTCAATTAGCTGTCAGAAAAGTTTTCATATCCGCTGAAAATGGCAACGAGCAAGACTCGTTGCC
>JAHFBK010000173.1 GCA_023250035.1 Candidatus Dadabacteria bacterium | reverse complement strand
CACAATGAGCTTCGGCATAGAAGGAACGGCTATGCCTTCATTCACACAGCTTTCTGAGGATGACAAATGGAATATCGCTTTCTACGTCCTTTCACTCAGGTTCAGTCAAAAAGATAGCAAAGAAGGGGGAAAGATATTTAAATCAACCAATATTCCGGATTCGATAAAGGAGCCAAAAACTCTTTCCTCACTCTCAGACGATGAGCTTTCAGATAGGCTGAAGCCCTATATCGGGAATAAGAGTGACTTAACTAATGTTCTTGCCTTTCTAAGAATAGGGGCAATCGCAACTGAAAAACCCGAAAAAGATCCCCTGATTATAACCAGTACTTTTCTTAAAGAGGCTTTAGAGCTTTATGAAAAGGGAGATACAAAAGACGCATACACTAAAGCACTCGATGCTTACCTAGAGGGGTATGAAAAAGTAGAGCCTGTGCTTATTTCGAAGGACCAAAAATTCGGTCGTGCTCTGGAGGCAAAGTTCGTAAGGATTAGAGGGTTGATTCAAGATGAAAGACCGATTGAGGAAATAAGCGCACTTCACACTGAGATTAAAAGTGATCTCAAGCTTGTATCAGTCATTCTTCAAAAAGGTGAACCTGTAGGAAAGGCGTTTTCATTCATTAATTCACTTGCAATAATGGTACGTGAGGGTCTTGAGGCGGCCTTGATAGTAGCAGCCGTGCTTGCCGTTCTTGTGGCAACGGGTGCAAGGAATGCTATTAGGTATGTTCATTTAGGATGGGTTTTAGCTCTAGTTGCGGGGCTTATTACTTGGTTTTTAGCTCAAACAGTAATATCAATTAGTGGCGCACAGCGTGAAACTATAGAAGGTGTGACATCTCTCTTAGCGGCGGTAGTTCTTTTTTATGTAAGTTACTGGCTTATCACAAAGATTGAGGTCAGAAAGTGGAAGGAATATATTCAGGGGAAGGTCAAGAAAGCACTTTCTAAGAAAAGCTTGTTTGCGCTTGCAAGCGTCTCATTTTTTGCTGTATATAGGGAAGCGTTTGAAACAGTCCTTTTTTATCAGGCATTACTACTTCAGGCTGGGAACGCTAAAGATGAAGTAATATGGGGTCTTATTGTGGGGACCGTTCTGCTATTGTGTCTTGTTCTAGTGGTTTTTAAACTTGGTCTTCGAATACCTCTTAAATACTTCTTCAGTATCACGAGTTTTCTTCTCTATTTCCTTTCTTTTGTTTTTGCTGGAAAGGGAATAAGGGAGCTTCAGGAAGCTGGTATCATCGGGATAACCCCTCTTAACTTAATCCCTCAGGTAGATATTCTCGGTATCTATCCGACGCTTGAAACATCAATTGTTCAAGGGGTTTTACTTCTTGCGTTAATTCTATCGCTTTTCTGGCTTGGATTAATCAAACAGGAAAAGGAAAAGAAGGAAATCGTAATTAGTGTATCGCGTATCGCTGATGATATGAAATCAATGCATGATGCATTTGAACATATTAAAGGACATATCATAGAATGGAAGAAATGCGAGGATATTGACCTCGAAGCAGAAGAGCTTGATAGAAAAATACAGGTTGTAATCAGTCATGTAGATGAATTAGAGAATAAGTTAGGTGACTTTTTTGATGAGGTATCAAAAAATAGTGAAGCCACTACCGGTAGGGAATCACAATTAGTTACTAGTAAACCTGATACCTTAGACCGATCAAAGCCCTCCTAAATCTTTAGCTTGTTCCATATCTTTTAAACATTTAATATTAATAATTAGGTGTGTTAAATGAAAGCAGTTGTTATTGCTTCGGGAGGGGTAGATAGCTCAACTCTTCTTTATAAAACGGTTAAAGAGGATTACGAAACCTATGTACTTACATTCATCTATGGGCAGAAACATACAAGGGAAATCGAGTCTGCAAAGAAGATTTGTGAAGGTTTAAATGTTCATCATAAAGTTATAGGCCTTTCAGTTCTAAAAGACCTTCTTTCTGGTTCTGCTCTAACAGATTCGGGAGTGGAAGTTCCTGAGGTTCCAGAAACTGCCGAGCATTATGAAACATTAAAGACAACAATAGTTCCTAACAGAAACTCTATTTTTCTTTCAATAGCTATAGGATATGCGGTAAGTATAAAAGCAAATTATATTTTCTTTGGAGCGCATCATTCGGATAGAGGTGTTTATCCTGATTGCAGGCGTGAGTTTGTAGAAGCCTTTGAACACGCAGAACGCCTCGCAAACGATAATTTACTCTTAGTTGTGGCAGCACCGTTTGTTAATATGAGTAAATTTGAGATTGTTAAGCTTGGAGTTGAATTGGGTGTTCCATACAAGGAGACCTGGTCTTGTTATAAAGGAGGGGAAATACATTGCGGTGTTTGCAGTTCTTGCAGAGAGAGAAAAAGGGCGTTTCAGGAAGCAGCCATTTTGGACCCAACAGAATATGAAAGGTAGAAAGATGGGATGAAGATAAGCGAAATTTTCTTTTCAATTCAGGGTGAAGGTGTAGAAATTGGGCTGCCTACAGTATTTGTGCGTTTATTTGCATGTGACCTTAGGTGTACCTGGTGTGATTCTATGTACGCAGTTGAAGGGACGGATTTTAAGGAGATGAGTATAGAAGAGGTGACGGCGGAAATAGAAAGGTTTAATTGCAAAAGGGTTTGCTTTACCGGTGGCGAACCACTGATTCAACAAAAGGGGCTTGAAATCCTTGCGAAGGATTTAGTCCACCATGAATATGAGATTGTACTTGAAACAAGCGGACACAAAGACCCTCCACCTGTATTTTGGACTGATAGCTGTCTCATAAGTATGGATTGTAAATGCCCGGGTTCAGGGATGGAAAAGAGGATGGATTTTGAACTCATGGAGAAACTTCGCCCTAAGGATCAGCTTAAATTCGTCATTCAGGATGAAGCGGACTACGAGTATGCAAAGGGGATCTTGAAGAAATATAAAATTAGGGCAAACATAATCTTTCAGCCCGTTTACGGCTCCAGCCTTAAGTGGCTAACAGAAAGGGTTTTGGAAGACAGATTAGAAAGGGTAAGGGTTCTTCCACAACTTCATAAAATCATTTGGGGAGAGATAAGAGGGGTCTGAATTGAGTCTTCTTCATAGAACTATTGAATCAATAAAACCGTTAAATCCCAAATGTTACCCGCATGTCACTCGATTAAAGCATTCGAGTGCAAGCTTTAACGGGGAGCACTCGGGTAGGACAGGTTGGAATCCCCGTAGGGTAGGAGGAGCGGCATCCCTGCCGCGATGGATTCATCCGTTTATAAATATTGCGACTGGAAAGTCGCAGCTATCGAAGGTTTATTACCAAACAATTAAAACGCGATAGCCGAGGTTTTCTAACCTCGGAAAGAGATGGTATGGATACCCTCCGATTTGATCTGGGGTTAAGCATATGCCCAATTGAATTTATCGGATAACACTCTGGCATGACAAAGAGTACGGACTAGCGGGGTTGGAAAACCCTGCCTATTCAACATCCTTGTGTCCCAGGATTTGCTTAAGATGTTCGATAGCATTTTCTGGCCGGATTACAAAAACTTAACGCCTGCATATCCTATGACTGCTCCTACGATAAGTCCATATATTATATGTCCAAATAGGTGGGCTGCTGCTACTTCAGAACCGGCTTTCTGGAATTGTTCTAGGGGATGATGCTCAGCTACTGATACTACCAATAAATAGCTCACGACAAGGCCATGGAATACTCCAGTCATTGCACCCATCCCAATGTACGCGCCGACGGAGCCAAGGGAAAAGAGGCTTAGAAAAACAACATACAAAAAAGCAAAAATGATGCCTGCTGTAAAATGCATTATGATGCCAGGTAGTAACGCATTCTTGTATGATCGTGTGTATATGCTACCAACTGCTCTTATCATATCAGCGTTTGTAAGTCCAGAGCGGGTTATGAGCCACATGACAAGGCTCATTCCACTTGTGCCTAATATTCCTGAAAGAATTATTACAAGAATTGATTTCGTCAATCACCCACCTTTTCCTTTGAGGGTTACTCTTATTTATATGTAATTTTAAATTTTAAAGCAATAGGATTTTTTTAGCTGGATAATTCCCTCTAGTTTGTTACAAGCTCTCCGCAGTCATTTGCGAGCGATTGAGCTGAAGCCGAAGTGATCACGTTACCTTTTTCTGTCATTGCGAACACATTCGCGGAGCCTGCA
>JAHFBK010000004.1:19740-42062 GCA_023250035.1 Candidatus Dadabacteria bacterium | reverse complement strand
TGAGATGCAGTTTACAAGTAAGACCATTCCTGCACTTGGCGATGTCCACAGAACTGAGCTTTTCTACACTAACGACGAAGGCACATATATGATAAAGATGCATGATAAAAAGCCCGATGATTTTAGAGGGCTTGAAGGACTAAGCCGGGAAGAAAGAGTTGATAGAATTTTAGAATTATTCGGGAAATCAAAGATAAAAATAGAGGATAAGCGCGCTAATCTTCCAGACCGCCCACCGGGAATTGCTTCACATAATCTATGGAATGTGAATAAACCGGGTACAACCGTTTTTATGCCGGTTACAGACCTTTCAGCCTGCATTATAAACCTCTACTATTTCTATATGAGGCCAGACCACAGGTTTAATTTCGTAGATGAACTTCACGGAATGAGACCCCCAGGTACTGCGGGATGGATTAAAAAGGGATTTATTGACGAGGGGAAACGAATGCCTCTCATCGAAGCTGAGCTCAGGTTTGCAAATGGATTTATCGCAGAGCAGGCTTTTATGGGCCAAAACATGGCGCTTGCGCTTCAAGCGCTGGGGCTTGGCGGATGGCTATTTAGTGGATTTGCTAGCATGTTTATGCTTGGGGGTACGCCGTTTTTTAAAGGACTTGGGTTCAGGTTTGTAACTCCCAAGATAAAAGGTGAAACTGGAAATCCAAATCCTGTCGCAGTTGGTAAAGACGGTTTCTTTGAGGCATTTTGCCCCCCTTATTATAAGGATATGGGTGAGGCCGTAGAGGCTCTTAATGACCTAAAGTGGAGTAACTGGGCAACACATAAGATGCCGTATAAAAACCCAGAAGGAGTAATGGAGGAAATTGAGAGACCGAGCAAAGAGGAAATTCAGATTGTGAAGGATATTTGTAACTATGTTTATGACACCTATGGCAGATTCCCTGCCTTCTCAGATCCGATGTTTCTAAGGTTTATGGTTCAGGCTCATCATGCAGACTTGGATTTCTACGACGAGTTCTATCCTCCTGGAGCATACACAGAAAATCACAAAAACCACTTTAAACTCTGGCACCCTGAAATACCTGATCCGTTTGAAAAATAAAAGAATTATTCGGCCACTAAAACACAAAGGCACAAAGGAAGAATATGAGATTTAACATCCTATCAGAACGAGAAGAAGCTATTGCTGGAAAAATTGTAGATTCTGCCTACACTGTGCATATGAAACTAGGACCAGGTTTGTTGGAAAGAGTTTACGAAGTATGTTTCTGCCACAAGCTATCTAAACAAGGACTCAAATATCAAAGGCAGGTAGATATACCAATTGTATATGATGGAATAGTCTTTGATGAAGGGCTGTGAATGGACGTTTTAGTGGAAGACGTAATCATTTGTGAACTGAAAGCTGTGGACGAGATGAATCCCGTATGGGAAGCACAAGTACTGAGTCATTTGAAATTGACTGGTCATCGTCTCGGCTTTCTCATTAATTTTAACGTGCCACTTATTAAAGACGGAATTAAAAGAATTATTCTATAATCCTTAATTGTCTTAGTGCCTTTGTGGCTAAAATCACAGATGAAAAAGGTATTTATAACTGCAAATCTTCCGGGAAAATCTGTAGACCTTTTAAGAAGGGATTTCCATGTCGAGGTGTTTCCTGAAGAACGTCCAATGACTAGGACCGAATTACTGAAAAGTGCAAATAACGCTCACGCCATAATCACAATGCTCTTCGATAAGGTAGATAGAATTCTTATTGAATCATGTCAAAAGCTCTGTGTCATCTCAAATTGTGCTGTTGGCACCGAAAATATCGATATCCCTTATGCTACGGAGAAAAGAATATTTGTCACAAACACCCCAGGTGTCCTTACCGAGACTACAGCAGACTTAGCTTGGGCGTTGATTCTCTCCGTTTCCCGAAGGCTAGTGGAAGGCGATTCTTTTCTAAGGGATGGAAAATTTATAGGATGGAGACCGTTACTTCTTCTGGGAGTAAATGTTTATGGGAAAACCCTAGGCATCTACGGAATGGGGCGAATTGGAACGGCTGTTGCCAGGAGGGCAAAAGGTTTTGATATGCAGGTTATATATCATAGTAGAAGACGAAACAAAGATGGGGAAAGAAAAATTAGGGCGAAGTATGTTGATTTTCCAAATCTACTGAAAGAATCAGACTTTCTTGTAATAACGGCGCCTCTAAACGATGAAAGCCGAGGGCGTTTTGGTATTGAAGAATTTAGGAAGATGAAAAGAACATCGGTACTCGTAAATGTTGGTCGTGGGCAGATCATAAAGGAAAAAGAACTCGCCTTTGCACTAAAAGAAGGAATCATATGGGGTGCTGGTCTAGATGTTTATGAAAGAGAACCACATGTAGAAGAAGGGCTTCTAGAATTAAAAAACATTGTTCTCATTCCCCATCTTGGAAGTGCTACTCAAGAAACCAGGACAAGAATGGCAGATATAGCGGTTGAAAACGTAATTTTAGCGCTTAGCGGGAATATACCTAAAAATTTGGTTAATCCGAAGGTCCTAGGGGAAAATAAAAAGTCATAAAGTACCTAAAAACAATCCATAGATGTTTTATCTGGACGAGAGATCAGGAAGCGGATTCTTACCGCCTGTCAGATTCCGCATAGTTTTAAAAACATCGCTATTTTGAAACTCAGATGGAGGAATTGGTTCGATATCTTCATCATCAAACTGTCTTTCGTACGATATGATAAAAGCCTTTGCCTTAGATATTTGAAGTTTTAAAGAATCTTCATCTAATTTGCCCAAAATGAGCTCAACAAATTCCTTACCCTTTTCATCACCGTATAGCTTAATCGCTTCCTCCATGATTGTCTGATGGACATCGGGCCCGATTGTTTTTAAGTTTTCAATATTATGTTTGCTTGGTTCATAGATAGAAATAAGCTTTTTACATAGCTCCTTTATGGTTTTTAGATCCTTATGGATTAAATCTATTTTCCCCATCACATCGTACAATTCTTTCTCATCAATATCAGATAGGTCAAAACCCTTATAATTACTAGGGCTGTCATAATCGGAATCGTCGAAATCATCCATAATCATCAGAGATCCCCCCTTTTATTTACTTTTAGCACACTTTTTATTTCAATTCAATACACAATTCGCATTGAATAAAAAAGAGCAAAAATGAATTTGGGAGTTCATCTTAATTAATCTAAGCATCCTTAGAAGCTTTTCAAGATGTTTGGTAAAGAGCGACAAAACCTTTTTAATTTGGTTTATCAAACCTCACGGCACTTTGGTTCCTATCCCGTTTCTTTTGATTGTAAAGCAAATGAATGTACTTATTACAAATATTGACAGTATGTTATGGTTTTGGTAACCTGAACCTGTGTAATGGGTAAGGAGAGGGCTAAGCTTATTATCCATGGCAGAGTGCAGGGAGTCTTTTATAGAGCATTAGCGAGGGAGAAAGCAATAGAACTCGGGCTTACAGGCTGGGTAAAAAACAGGCTTGATAAAACAGTCGAAGTCGTTGCAGAGGGTGATAAAAAGCAGCTTGACAATTTAATCGAGTGGTGTCATGTAGGACCACCCGATGCTTATGTAACCGAAATAGAGGTAAAGTGGGAACCATACATCGGGGAATTCAGAGACTTTTCAGTTAAATACAGGGAACGTTGAGTTGAGGCAACAATGCTAATTAAATGCATACCAGGTGGATCTTTCCTTACCAATTGTTATTTAATTGCTGATGAAGAAACAAAGGAGGGAATCTTGATAGACCCCGGCAGCCAGGTTGAAGAAGTACTTGAAGAAGTAGAAAGACTGGGGTTAAATGTTAAAAAGATCGTAAATACTCATGCCCATATTGATCATGCTGCAGGTGTGGAGGATGCAAAGAAAACCCTAAGGGCAGAATTTTATCTTCATCCTAAAGAAGAACCTGTGCTGCAAGCCCTTCCTGAATCTGCGATGCGATTCCCAGAATTCAAGAAGGTCAAAGTCCCTAAAGTTGATAAGTACATAGAAGATGGTGACGAAGTCGAGTTTGGCAAATATAAGGCAAAGGTAATACACACACCAGGACATACCTATGGTGGAATCTGCCTACTTATTGATGACCATGTTTTTACCGGAGATACTCTTTTTGCAGGTAGCGTTGGAAGAGTCGATTTGACTGGTGGCACAACTATGAGAGAGCTTGTGCGCTCTATCAAAACTAAGCTTATGACATTACCCCCTTCATATACTGTATATCCAGGACACGGCCCGTACACTACTATCGGAATTGAGAAGGAATCAAATCCTTTCATCGCAGGTGGAGTAATACTTTTTTAATATGAAAAAATCAATCGCTAGAACTACGTTAATAATAATATTAATATCATGTGTGATATATCTCTTTGCAAGAGAAGGCCTTCATGTAGATGAACTATATCAAGAAAACGAGCGAATAAAAGGTAAAATTGAAGAGCTTAAAATGTCAAATAAAGAGCTTGAGAAGAGAATAAATACCCTTAAAAACGATAAACTATATATAGAAAAGGTTGCAAGAGACGAACTTGGTATGATTAAACAAGGTGAAAAAGTCTATAAATTTGAAGAATAAGCTAGGCAACTTCTCATACCTTCTTAACAGAACCTATCCACTTTTTCTCTCTATTTTAGTCTTATACCTAATTTATAATGGCAGCTTTCAAAGCTTCAAGTGGTATTCATTCTTGGTAGGTTTATTTATAGTTATTTCGATTTTTCAAAAGTTGTATAACTTTTTAAAATATACCAACGAACTCAGCCCAATAGAAAGGTTAGAGATTGCATTTCTAATCACCCTCTTTTTTGAAGTATTATCTGAATCATCAGGAAGAAGTCTTTTTCCCCTTATATATATTATTACCCCGATTTTCTTTACATGCCTTGGATGGCAAGAAGCTGTACTAGCAGTTGTACTCGTTGCTATCATAGAAACTACAAACCATTCCAATGGTGTTGAAGTTGTCCCTCAACTATTAATACTTTTAATCTCAACATTTGGTCTAGGTTATTTAGTCAAAAGAAATGAGAATTTTAAGTGTGGGAGAAAACAACTCATAAATAGTATAAGAAATATGGCAAAAAGGATATTTGCACCTGCTAGAACAGAAGAAAAAACCAGATTTAACTCTACCTTCTCCTATAATGGATAAAAAACTCAAAAGTGAAATAAGAAGCTCAATTGAATTCTTGAGCGAACTGTTGTCTCCTCATAGTGTTGTACTTTATATAAAAGGTAAGGATGGCTTTTTCGAAATTGAAGATTTCATATCAAGCAGCGAAAAATATATAGATAGAAGCCAGAAGCTACACATTCGTGGTGGTTATCTTGGATGGGTAGTAAAGACAAGAACACCCATTATAGTTGGTGAGATTAAGAACCACAAAGAAAACCTGATCTACTATACAAAAAATATTCCTGTAAAATCAATTCTCGCAGTTCCTCTTATTCTCAAAGACGGAGAAAGTGAATTGGTTAATGAGCAGGACACAATCGGCATAGTTTTAGTTGACAGCCTCAAGAAAGACGCCTTTGAAGAAAGGGAAAAGCAAATCGTTGTGCTCATATCAAACAAGATAGTTGATACGCTGATCAAATTCCGAATGTCTGAAAAGATTAAGCTAAGTTTGAGTGGCCTAACCTCTTTTTATGAGTATACAAATAAACTTAGTTCCACCCTAGAGCTTGATACTATAGTAGATCATGTGGTTGTAGCAATAGGTAAGGCTATAGAAGCAGATATTGTAGGATTAACATTAATAGATAAAGAAACAAACACAAGCATCCTAAAGCGGACAGGAATAGAAAGAAGATTAGAAATAGAAGAGAAAACATTCGCAAACCTAGATACACTAGTTGGATTAGCCAGCGAAAGCCAAAAGTATTTCCATTCCGAAGACCTATCAGCAAGAGAAAAGTATAGAAGCGTGTTTGGTAAGGAAATAGATTTTGCCTGGGGAATAAATAAAATAAAGTCAATCTTTATCTATCCCCTTAAAGAAACTAAGAGTAGCATCTTACAAGAAAATGGAAACACAATCGGATGCATTATAATCGGAAGAAAAACAGAGAAGGCATTTAGTGAAGAAGAGAGGAACCTTATAGAGATCATGTGTCAAGAAGCGGCTAATTCTATTTCAAATTCTCTTACCTATAATAGGGCCAAGGAGCTTGCGATAAGGGATAGTTTAACAGGGCTTTACAACCATAGGTATTTTCAAGAAAGGCTAGATCATGAAATTGCACGTTCTGATAGATTCCCTGAAAAGCTATCGCTTATTTTAATAGATGTAGATAACTTAAAGCGCCTTAATGATAAATATGGTCACCAAGCAGGAGATCTGATTCTCATATCCATTGCTCAGTTAATTTCTAGTTCACTTAGAGATATAGATATAGTAGCAAGGTATGGTGGTGACGAGTTTGCAATACTTCTTTCACACACAAATGAAAAGGGATCAAAGGTTATAGGAAAAAGATTGAAGCATAAAGTCGAAAAAACTGTCCTGAAATTTAAGGGAAAAGAGCTTGGTGTTACTGTAAGCCTAGGAATTGCAACATATCCAGAGAATGCATCATCAAAGGCTGCTTTGATTGAAAAGGCAGACTGTGCACTATATGAGGCAAAACGCCTCGGAAAAAATAGAACTCTCCATTATGAGGATATCGCTGAGGAAGCTGTGAAGTAATTTACGGTGATAGAGAACAGGCTAGCTATGCTTTAAAGGTTGTATATTCCCTGGCTAGCGTGAGTAAATAGTAGTTAAGAATGAATTTGAGATATAAAAATTTTTCTTCTTTATCAATAACTTTACCAAAAGAACTATCTTCCCACTGTACACAGCTAACTTTGCTGGAATGAAGCCATAACTAAGCATTAACACAATAGATTAATTTTCTCCGTATACACTGACTTTCAGAGACAATTATGCTTAACTATAATTTGAGACCAAAGCGCAAAAACTATATGAGACGAGCAATATCATCACCCAAGGAATTCTTTTTGGCGAAAGATATAAAGCCTAAAAAAGGTCTTGGACAGAGTTTCATACATGATAAGAATGTTCTTGAGCGCATATCGGAGATAGCCGAACTTTCGAAAGAAGACGAGGTGCTAGAGATTGGGGCTGGACTTGGTGCCTTAACACTTTTTCTAGGAGAAAGAAGTAGAAGAGTAATAGCGATTGAAAAGGATAATAGACTCATAGAAAAGCTTAGACAAAATGTTTCTCATCTAGAAAACGTAGAAATAATTTCCGGCGATGCTCTACAAATTGACTTCAGAGAGTTGTACAGGGGCAATAAAATTAAGGTAGTATCAAATCTTCCATATAGCATCTCATCCCCTATCTTATTTAAGCTTCTAGAAGAAAGGGATATTTTCTCACTTTTAGTTCTTATGCTTCAGAGCGAGGTAGGGGAAAGGATAAATGCCTTACCAGGAAGTAAACAGTATGGTTCGTCCTCAGTCCTTATTCAGACATACATGGATGTAAGCGTTGGACTCCGTGTGCCACCAGAAGCCTTCTGGCCCAAGCCCAAGGTGTGGTCAGTGGTCGTAAAGTTGATTCCGCTTCCTATGCCACGAATTTATATTCCAGAAGAAAAACTCTTCAAAAAAATCGTTAAAGCGGCTTTTTCATCAAGAAGGAAAATGCTCGGGAATTCCCTTTGTGTCCTTTTTCCAAAAGAAAAGGTAAAAGAGATCCTAGAAAAATCAGGTATAGATGGAAAAAGGCGAGCTGAAACCCTATCAATAGAAGAATTTGGAAAACTAGCAGTTTCAGGCCTTTAAAATGGGGTAGGTTAAAGGCTTGAATCTCTAATATTATCGCTTCCACAACAATCTACAAGCTCTCCAAGCAAGCTATTTTGGAAGGAAGTCGCCTTTGATCCAAGCCCGTTAGCCAAGATCGAGAAAACAAGCACATCCCCGCTCTTTGTGAAGAGATACCCTGAAAGCGCGTTTACGTTGCTAAGATGACCAGTTTTAGCCATTACCCTACCCTCAACCTCCGACCGCCTGAACCTTTTTTTAAGCGTCCCATCAACCCCACCGATTGAAAGAGAATTTAGAAACTTTAACGAAATAACTTGGTTATTATAAGCGTATTCTAAGACATCAGTTATTGCATTTGGAGAAACCCTGTTTAGCAGTGAAAGGCCTGACCCATCAAATATCTCGAAACTATCCTTGATTCCTATTTCATGTAGAAAGTTAGAAACCACCTGTGTTCCCTTCTCCCAAGTTCCTTGCTCACCAATTATCGTAGCTCCTAGCGTTTTAATGATATTTTCGCCGATAACGTTCACGCTGTTTTTATTGAACTCTGCAATTATTAAATATAGGGGGTCAGAAAAGTGGGTGTATAGAACAACTGCCCAATCGGGGACATCTCCCATACTTACATATCCTTCCACCCTTATACCTGCATCTTCGAGAATCCTCTTAAAGGCGCTACCAGCATATAGTGCTGGGTTTCTTGTGGTAACCTCAAGCGTATACGATGGGGTTCTACGAGATATACTACCATCAAGCTTTATCGTTTTTCCCCCCTCAAGCCAAACTGCAGTAAGTCTGCCCCCTTTATTAGTCGTAATCGCTTTATTTATAATATTGGCGTTCGTACCTTTAGGTTCTAGGACTACTGTAGGTATTCTACCGATTTTTGAAGGGTATACCTTTATATAAAATGTATTGTAGTTAAGAGAGAGCGCACTAATAGGAGGGCTGAAGACATCACCCTTCCATTTTTCCTTCCACCCCTTTCCGTATCTAACATTGTCAAAATAAGTATCGTCTACAATTATTCCGCCTTTGATTTCTTTTACGCCTAAACTTTTAAACTCCTCTGCAATAGTCTCAAGATGTTGAGTGCTGAGCGTAGGATCACCATATCCCTTAATGTAAAGACCACCATGAATCACACCATTTGTGACGCCGCCTCCTGAGTAGAATTCGGTCTTAAATCTATAGTCAGGTTTAAGAATTGAAAGCGCGGTAACGGATGTTAAAACCTTTACATTCGATGCAGGCACAAAAAGCTTGTCTGGATTGTACTGAAATATCAGCTCGTCGGTTGTTAAAGACTTTACAACAACCCCAAGCCTTCCGTTACTCAACGCCTCTTTAGGGATTGATTGTAGAATCTTGTGATAATATTCAGAATTACTTCTTGAAAAAACGATTTGACTGGATGAAAGAAGAACAAGGACGAGAAATGTAGCACAAATCCTTTTCATAATGGGTAAGTTATGCTAACACACATCCGCAGTTTTGGGAAGGGTATTTTATGTCATTTCTACATTTGGTTCTTATACGATTTCCAGTAGGGGGGAAGGGCCGTTCGCCCTTACAAGAAACGTCCATAGATTTATATAGGGGCTGCACCCCCCACCCAAGCTAACTTGTAGTAAATACGATATGCTTTGTTGCAAACATCATTTTCCAGATTGGGTAGGCAATGGGTAGAGGCGCATTGCTATGCATCTCTACAATAGGTTGCCATCTAATCCTTAAAGTAGATTTCAGTATATAAGAACCCTCGATAAAAGGCGGGGTTTTCTTACCCAGCATGAAGCATGGAGTAGGGACTGATGCCTCATCAGTCCGCATGTGCCCGTTCAGTGAACGGGCGCTACATGAAAAATCCGTTCGTCATGAGCCCTGAGCCCGTCTAAGGGTCAAAGGGCTTGTCGAACAGTCAAACCATAAATGATAATTCCTCAATGTGCTTCTGCCCAGTTCTTAGCTATTCCAATGTCTACCCGGAGCGGCACCCGAAGTTTCCAGGCCTTTTCCATCTCTTTTTTTATGATCCTAGAAAGCTCATCAATCTCACTTTCATGGATTTCAAATAACAGTTCGTCATGAACCTGGAGAATCATCCGAGACCTATAATCTCTCGAAAGCCTCTCTTGTATTTTAATCATCGCTATCTTAATGATATCCGCAGCAGAGCCTTGGATAGGCGTGTTAATTGCAGCGCGCTCTCCGATTCCTCTTGTAGTTCTATCCTTAGATTTAAGCTCTGGGATCGGGCGGCGACGCCCGAGAAGAGTTACTGCGTAACCTTGCCTTTCAGCTTCCCGAATGGAAGCTTCAGTAAATAATTTTACCCTTCTATAGCGCGTGAAATATTCATTAATGTAGCTCTTAGCAATCGTGTTTGATATGCCAAGCTGCTTTGAAAGACCGAATGGACTAATCCCATAAATGATCCCAAAATTAATGGTTTTAGAAAGCCTTCTCATCTCAGGTGTTATCAAGTCTTCTGATACTCCAAAGATTTCTGATGCAGTCCGGTTATGAATATCACTCCCAGCCAAAAACGCACTCACAAGGCTTTCATCCTCGGAGAAATGCGCTAGTAGCCTTAGTTCTATCTGAGAATAGTCCGCTGAAAGAAGTAGAAACCCATCTTCAGGGATAAAAGCCTCCCTAATCCTTCTTCCTTCGGGGGTTTTTACCGGAATGTTCTGAAGGTTGGGATCACTCGAGCTTAATCTCCCTGTAGAGGTTCCCGCCTGATTAAAAGATGTGTGAATCCTTCCAGTCCGGGGATTAATAAGCTTTGGAAAGGAGTCAACGTAGGTTGATTTAAGCTTTGAGAGCCCTCTATGTTCAAGCACCTTTTCTGGTACAGGGTGGAGCTTGGAAAGCTCTGTTAATACCTCAACATCTGTGGACGCCTCGCCAGACTTTGTCATTTTCTTTTGTGGAAGCCCTAGCTTGTCAAAGAGAACCTCCCTGAGCTGAATAGGAGAGTTCAAATTAAACCTAAACCCGACTTGAGCGTAAACCTCTTCAGCGATTTTCTCAAGGCTCTTTTCAAAATCAATTGATAACATCTCAAGAAGCTCTGAATTGACTTTAACCCCGTTCATCTCAATTCTGGCAAGAACCTCTATGAATTTAAGTTCGATGTCTTTAAAAACATCGAGGAGAGTTAATTGCTCTAGCTCGCTTGTGAGTTTTTTACTGAGTATCATAGCCACATCAGCGTCCTCGCAGGCATAGACCTTCGCCCTCTCTAATTCTACTTCTTCAAAGTTTATTTTATCCCTGCCAATACCAGTTACGTCTTTGTATGTAATGGTTTTGTGATCAAGATAATGCTTTGCAAGTTCGTCAAGGCTGTAACTTAACCTTGATGCATCAATAAGATGCGCTGCTACCATTGTATCGCTCGAAATTCCCCGGAGCCTAAGTCCATTTCGCTCAAGTACTATAAATTCGTATTTTAGATTCTGTCCTATCTTTTTTATCGAATTGTCTTCGACTATAGGTTTTAATTTTTCAAGAACATACTTAGGATTAAGTTGTTTTGAGGAATCAAATACCATTGACCTATGCGCAACAGGAATATAATAAGATTCGTGGGGAGCCGGCGAAAGAGCAATGCCAACGATCTCTGCCCTCATCGGGCTCTGTGACGTAGTTTCAAGGTCTATCGAAACCTCCTTAGTCAAATCTATTCTTTCGAGCACCATGTCCAAATCCCTTTCGGTTAAAACCAGATGATAGTCATCGTAAGAAACCTTGCCACCAGAGGATTCACTTAAATCTATTTCTTGTTCATCCTTTTGGTCATCGCCAAGCTCACGAAGAAGTGATTTAAACTCAAGCTCTTCAAAAATCTCTCTTAGCTTTTCTTTGTTAAACCCTTTATATTCAAACCCCTCTGGGCTTACGCTCATTGGAATAGAGGTCTCTATCGTAACTAGCCTTTTGCTTAAGATAGCACTTTCTTTATTTGCTGCTAAAAGCTCTCTCTGTCTTTGTGGGAGTTCATTCAGGTTCTCATAGAGGCTTTCTATAGTCCTAAATTTGCCTATTAACTCTGAGGCGGTTTTCTCCCCTATCCCACGAACCCCTGGGATGTTATCCGTCGTATCTCCAGAAAGGGCGAAAACATCTATCACGCTTTCTGGGGGTACGCCAAACCTTTGTATGACCTCTTTGATTCCTGTCTTTTTATCCCGCATTGTATCAATGAGTGTGACTTTCTCAGAAACTAGCTGGCAGAAATCCTTGTCACCCGTCACGAGAACAACACTTATACCTTTTTCCTCCATTTCTTTTGCTATAGTTCCCATAATATCATCCGCTTCGTATCCCTCGATTTGAACTTGAGGTATGCCAAGAGAATCAACCATCTCAAATATCTTGGGAACTTGAATCTTAAAGTCATCAGGTGCTTCATCTCTATTAGCCTTATATAAAGGATAGATCTCGTCTCTAAAGGTCTTACCCTTAGAATCAAAAACTATCCCCAAATACTCTGGACTATAATCCTTTAGAAACTTAAAAATCATGGATGTAAAACCGTATATAGCATTTGTAGGAGATCCTTTCGATGTACTTAGACTCCTTATCGCATGATATGCACGGAACATATAGGAACTCCCATCTATTAAATACAAAACTCGCTCTTTCATCTCTTTACATTGTAGGTTTTTATAATTAGGGTGTCAAAGGAAGTCCTTAATGATCCTAAGCCATCACGATCCCATTTGCCATTTTTCTATAAAAAGAAATCTCTCAATAAATATTAGATGATTTTTACCCTTCTACTTTCTGTAGTGTTTAAACACATTCCCGAACAGGTTTGGTTAAACTTTTCAAATACCTAGGTTTGACATACAAAATTAAATATCCTAAAATGGTATCGTGGGTACGGGCTAATAATTGGGTTGATAGATTAAGTCCTTATATGCAAATAGTAATTCTTAGTTATTTGAAGCATATATCTAATTCACTTAAACGTTTTAACAATCAGATAATACCCTCCCTTACGCTTTATGCGATTGTCTGCGAGGGGGAGAGATACCTTTAGGTTTTAACTAAGATGATAGATGAGCTTAGCGCTCTTAGGATGATTAAAGAGCGATTTCAAAAGGTATCAAAAAATATCGCTATCGGGATTGGAGATGACGCCGCTGCGGTTAAAATCAACCCTGAAAACCTTTTACTAGCCACGGTAGATTCACAGGTAGAGGGTGTTCATTTTGTAAAAGGGCTTATTTCTGCCAAAGAGTTAGGCCGAAAATCCATTGCTGTATCTGTGAGTGACATAGGGGCGATGGGTGGGATACCAAAATTTTTCCTAGCTTCTGTGGGATTCTCTGGAGATGAGGATGAAGGTTTTCTTGAACAGTTAATGGATGGATTTCAATTAGGTGCAGAAGAATTTAAAGTTGATCTGATTGGTGGGAACCTAAGTTCGTCACAAAAACTCTTCCTCGACATAACCGTTCTAGGAGAGGTTGAAGCACACCTTATTGTTAAAAGAAGTAGCGCCAAATCAGGGGATATTATCTATGTGAGTGGTACACTTGGCGACTCAGCACTCGGATTAAGAGTACTTCAAAGCAAAACGAATAGAGAAAAGAATTGGTTTCTAATTTCAAGACACATTTTACCCCAGCCCAGACTTAAACTCGGAAGAGAGCTTGCTAAAAGAAGGCTTGTAACATCAATGATAGACATAAGCGATGGGCTTATTCTTGACCTTGAACGTATAACAATCGAGCATGGATTAGGTGCAGAGATTTACATTGAACAGACACCGATCTCTTCTTATTACAGAGACTGTATATCTGATTTCACAAAAGACCTTTATGACCTTGCACTTTCAGGGGGAGAAGACTATGAGCTTCTTTTTACTTCACCTAAAGAAAAAAGAGAAGAAATAAAAGAGATTTCAGAGAAACTCAATATCAAAATCACAGAGATTGGGTGTGTAACAACTAAGCCCCGGGTAATGGTATTAGATTGTAATAGAAATGAAATAAAGGTAAAACGAAGAGGATTTATCCACTTTGGCAATTATTAGGTACGAATTGACACAAATTTGCTGATTTTGGATTTCGGAATCGGAATTTCGGATTTTTTTATCCGCATCCCGCGTAGAGACGCCATTAATGGCGTCTCTGCAAGATAGTAACAAAATGATAGATTTACCTTTAAATTACAGCCTTTTTCTAATTGTTATTCTTCTTATGCTCTCAGCCTTTTTCTCTATGTCTGAGGGTTCGCTCTTTTCCCTTGGCAGGCATCAGCGTGAGAAGATAAAAAAAGAGGGGAAAAAAAGCGCGGCACTGATTGAGAGGTTGCTCAAGGATCCTTACAAGCTGATAATTACGATTCTACTAGCAGATGAGGTAATTAACGTTGCTTATACGAGCACTGTTACGTCAACCTTGAGAAAAATAATTCATTTACCCTCCGATCAGATAATCACATTAATCTGCATTGGGATTGCATCTCCTACTCTTCTTCTCCTTGGTGAAATAGGACCAAAAACAATAGGTGTAAAGTATCCGAGACTTTTATCAACCCTTGTTTCATATCCGCTAAACTTGGTACACATATTAATTACTCCATTTAGGTGGATAATAATGGTTCTCTCAATAGGGCTTACATGGCTTCTTGGGGGAAAAATAGAACATGAACAAAGAACCGGGTTTAACCCTGATGAGGTAAAAGCCCTTGTAGGGCTTGGAAGTGAAGAAGGGGTGGTTACAGATATAGAGAGGAAACTCGTAGGAAGCCTATTTAAGCTTGAAGATGTTCCAGCTTATAAGATTATGACCCCTAGCATTGACTGCTTTTTTCTTCCTGTGAACATCGCTCCTCTCGATGCAATCATCGAGATCAAGAAAAGAGGGTTTTCAAGGGTCCCTGTTTACAAGGGTGATAGAGATAACATAGTTGGAATCCTCTATGTAAAAGACATCCTTTCCGCAACCCCTATAGATGGACTTAAACTTGAGAGTCTTGTAAGACCGCCTTATTTTATCCCACGAACGAAAAGGGCTTTTGATTTACTGCGTGAGTTTCAGCAAAAGAGAATCCACATCGCTATTGTCGTAGATGAGTACGGAAGGGTAGACGGTATTGTTACTATGGAGGACATACTAGAAGAGCTTTTTGGCGAGATCGAGGATGAAAGAAGGGTTATGAAAGAACACACTATTAAAAAGGATGGAGAAGCTCTTCTTATTCCTGGAAGCCTTAAGATAGATGAATTTAACGACACCATTCTTTTTAGCGTACTTAGATTTGGAGGTCTTGAGAACCTTGCATCCGAACTTGAAGCATCAATTCTTCCTCCTGAAGATGACCACGAAACCATGGGCGGTTTTGTGTTTGACCTTTTTGGAAGATTCCCCCACGAGGGAGAGCATGTTACTTACGGGAGTATAGTTTTTACAGTCAATAAGGTTTCTGGAAAAAGAATCGCTGAGATAAAAGTAGAAAGGCTAAAAAAAGAGGGAGCTAATGTCGCTTGAGTTAGTTATTACTATTATAACAATTTGTCTTTTTCTTCAGGCCTTTTTTGCAGGCTCTGAAATCGCACTTGTTTCTTGCGATAAAATCAAGATGAAAGCCCTTGCCGAAGGGGGTTCAACAAGGGCAAAGCTTGTGCTTAAATCCTTTATTGAAATTGAGCGCTATATAAGCACTACTCTTGCCGGCATAAATCTATCACTAATTACAAGCACGGTTATTCTAACCTTTTACATCCAAGACACATACGGAAAAGGAAAGGAGTTCTATGTGGTTTTAATCCTCTCTCCACTAATAGTAATCTTTGGTCAAGTCGTTCCTAAAGCCGTTTTTCAAAAAAGAGCCAGCACTATGGTTCTCTGGTCCATCTATCCGCTTTGGATTGCATCAAAGGTATTCTCACCTATCCTCTTTCAATTAAACATTTTTATAAAAGGGCTTTTGAAGCTGATTGGAAGCACAGAGAACCCATTCATAACAAGAGAGGAACTACTCCACGCTATCGAAGGCGATGAGACAATACGCCAGGGCGGATATAGGGAAAAGATTATAAAAAGAATATTCAGATTTTCTGAGACAAGTGTGGACGAGATAATGATTCCATTAATTCAGGTCTGCGCCCTGAATGAGGATACTCAAGCGAAAGACGCTGTTAAGATAATAAAAGAAACTGGACATTCTAGAATCCCGATATATCACGAAAGAGTGGATAATATCACTGGAATACTCCATGCATTTGATATACTAGGTGCAAAACCAGATGATCCTATAAAGAATTTCACGCTCACGCCATTTTATGTTCCTGAAACAAAGTCCGTTGACGAGCTTCTTGATGAGATGAAAAAGGGATCTGCAGGGATGGCAGTAGTTGTGGATGAGTACGGCGGAGCAGTAGGAGTTATCGCATTAGAAGATATTCTTGAAGAGATAGTTGGTGAAATTGAAGACGAATATGACAAGGGTATTAGGCTATGGAGGAAAATCTCGGAGAGTGAATACCTAATAAACCCAAAGATTGAGATAGAGAAGGTGAATGAAGAATTAGGACTCGGAATCCCAGAAGGAGAATATGATACGCTAAGCGGCTTCCTTCTTTCAGAAGTGGGCTCCATCCCTAAAGTCGGAGAAGAGATTCCGTTTAAGAATCACAGATTTATGGTGACTAAGGCCTCCCTCAGGTCAGTAGAGGAAGTTAAGTTAATAGCGGGGAAATAGAATGTAGATGTCATCCCGTCCTTCTTAGATTCCCACTAAAACTTGTACCCGCATGCTTTAAGCGGGTAACATGCGGGAATGACACCCCTTCTGTCATGCCCGAATGTTGTAATCGGGCATCCATGCCATATTCCCTTATCCGAGGTTATAAAACCTCGGCTATCGTTGTTTTATTTGCTTGAATATAAACATTCGATAGCAGCGACTTTCTAGTCGCTGGTTTTAATAAGGGAAATTTATCGCGTCTAACCTATCCTGAGCGGGCGTTCAGTAGATTTTGAGCAAGACTTATAATCCACCCATAATAGATGCGCAATGTAAACAAAAAATGGTTATACCAACGGTTTATCACCAAGGTAGACCACCAATTCTTTCGATAAACTCAGGACAGGCTTGCTGGTGGTCAGTTAGTAGGACATAAGCAAGGCCCGTTGTCTATCTAGTGTGTTTTGTTCAATTCTCATAAATCCGACAACTGTTTCTTAGCACTTATTTTTGGCTAAGTGGTCAAATTTCAGATATTATTCTAGCAAATGGAAAGACGTGCTAATATCAAGAGAAAAACCTCTGAGGTAGAGGTTTCCGTTGATATTAACCTTGATGGAAAAGGAAAGTATGATATTGAAACAGGTATTCCCTTTTTCAATCATATGCTTTCACAATTTACAAAACACGGATACTTTGACCTTACGCTCAAAGCAAAAGGCGACATCGAGATAGACTATCACCATACAGTGGAAGATGTCGGACTTACTTTAGGTGAGGCTTTTCTCAAAGCCCTAGGAGATAAAAGGGGAATATCAAGGTTTGGAGAGGCGTTTGTACCATTTGATGACACGCTTGTATTTGCATCGGTTGACCTGAGCGGGAGACCTTATTTTGTATATAAAGTACGTACACCTAAAAGCAAGGTCGGCGATTTTGATATAGAGCTCGGAGGAGAGTTTTTCAAATCTCTTTCTAATGCGCTAAAATGCAATCTCCATATCGAACAAAAATATGGCAACAATCTTCACCATATAATCGAAGCAACCTTTAAAGCAGTCGGACGCGCGCTTGATAAGGCTTCAAGCATAGACTCACGCTCAGAGGAAATCCCGTCAACCAAGGGAAAACTTTAACTATTGAGCCACGAATTGACACGAATGATCGCGAATGATAAGAAAAAATTGAATATAAAGATTTTAAATTTCTTATTCGTGTATATTCGTGCCCGTTAGTGGCTAAATAATGGGAAACTCTAATGATCGCTATTGTAGACTACGGAATGGGAAATCTTAGAAGTGTAAAGAAGGCGTTTGAATCCCTTGGATTTCTACCTACTGTGACAAGGAATCCAGAAGAGATCTTGAACTCAGGCGGGCTTGTTCTCCCCGGTGTTGGCGCATTCGGGGATTGTATGAAAAACCTCGAAGAATTCGGTTTAGTAGATCCGATAAAGTCGTTCATAAATACTGGAGAGCCGTTTCTAGGAATCTGCCTTGGTCTTCAACTCCTATTTGAAGAAAGCGAAGAATCCCTAGGTGTAAATGGGCTCGGAATTCTAAAAGGCAAGGTAGTCAGGTTTCCAAGATTCGATGAAGAAAGGCTAAAGGTCCCACATATGGGGTGGAATCAAGTAGATGCGAAACGCCCGCTACCTATTCTGAAAGGAATACCTGTCGGGAGCTGGTTTTATTTTGTGCACTCATACTTCCCAGAGCCTGAAGATAGTACTGTTATTGCAGGAATAACGCATTACGGAATAGAATTCACATCCGCAATAGAGACAGATAATATCTTTGCCTGCCAGTTCCATCCTGAGAAAAGCAGTACCCTAGGACTTAAAATCCTTCAAAACTTTGCGGTTATGTGCGGGGAGAACAAGAAAACCTAAAAGTATCCGGCAGTAAATTGAAACAAATAGACATAAATGAAAATTAGGGGGATGCAGTATTCAGGATGCAAGCTAAAACCTTCATGAATCGTGTATCATGAATCATGCATCATGTATCTTGCATCATTTTATTTGGGTAAATTCGTGTTTATTAGCTGCTTAATATTTACTAAAAAAACTAATTTTCGTAGATAGCCTTATAAAATCCGTAACTTCTTAGAACCCTTTTTACATAGTTCCTCGTTTCCTGATATGGAATTTCTTCAATAAACTCATCAACCTCCAAGTTATTTAGTTTTTCTGCCCACCTTGCCACATTATGCGGTCCAGCATTGTAGCTAGCAATCGCAAGATGGACAATTCCGTTATACTGATCTAAAACCTCTTGGAAATAAGCTGTTCCCAACTCTATGTTTACAATTGGAATATAAAGCATGTCAGTATTATATCCACTAATCCCAACCTTCTGTGCCGTGCTTCTCCCTGTATCTGGTATAAGCTGCATAAGACCAATTGCACCAGAACGAGAAACAGCATCCTCCTGAAACCTGCTCTCCTCCCTAATTATCGAGTATACGATGAACTCATCAGCCCGATATTTTCCTGAGAACAATCTTACAATCTCATTAAATCCCTTTGGAAAAGAAAGCCGGTATGCTTCTGGGATTCTAATATCCTGTGCGATCTTTATAGAATGGTTAAATTTACTAGCTCTATTGTATAGCTTACTTACATCCACCAACTCCCATGTATTGGTAGCCTCTTTCTCCAATTCCAGTATTTCTAAAATTGCGTCATCGAAAGTACCTAGTTCTATCAACAACTCAGCTTTATTCTTCCTTGGACTTACCTTTTTAACCATGTCAGTTTTCGTGTTGGAATTTAGAGAAATATTAAGTTTTGGTATGGAACCCAACTTCTTTAATGCCATATAGGAATAATAGGTTGGATTATCAGAACGGGCTAGACTTTCATAGATATTATAAGCCTCCTCCTTTCTACCCATTTTTTCTAGGATTCTCGCTTTCCAATAGGTAGCCCTTGCTGAATTATTTGGAGATTCAGAATTGGTAAACGATGAAAACGTAACTAGAGCCTCTCTTAATCTTCCATTCCTATAATGAACCCATCCAAGATTCCATGCAGCATCTTCAGCGAACTCGCTATTTGGATATGTTCTTATGAGTAAGTCGTAAAGCTCAAGTGCCTTCTTAAAATCCAAGTTAACCTGGTATAGACGCGCAGCGCTATATAGCGCCTCTGGAGCCATATCGCTGTTGGGATAAAACAAAGGGATTTGAGTTAGGATTTCTGCAGCTTCCTGATCGCGCCCTAGCTTAAGGCTAATCTTTGACATCCAGAAAAGCGACTCCGGAGAGCTAATTCCAACCAGAATATTCGAGGCTTCGTCAAGTTGACCTACACGATACTTTATAATAGCTGTTTTGAGCTTTACATCATCGGTCTTTTTTGAGACCATATCAAAGTATTTAAGTGCTGAATCCCACTTCGTTAGTTTAAACAGCCTCTCAGCCCTTCTTAGGTAATCGGGGTCATTTAGTACAAATGGAAGCCCCTCTCGTTCACTAATTTGAAAAGCCTTCCCAATAGCACCTTCTGAGAACCTAGATTCAGGATACTCCGCCCAAAGTTCTCTGTAAGTGTCGAGAGCATCTTTGTACTTTTTCTGTCTCTCCAATGATTCAACAATATCGTTTAATAAAGACGCCCTAACCAAGGGATCACTTTCATCAGCATATAGAGACCTAAACATATTTTCAGCTTTTGCATATTCCCCCATATTTGAATAAAGTTCGGCGAGTTTAATAAGTGTCTTTTTTCTTAAACCGCTTGTAGGATAGTTTGTTAAAACCTTTTGAAATTGCTCTTCCGCACTTGTTAAGTTTCCTAAACCCTTTTCTCCAATTGCACGGTAGTAAATCACATAGTCAGCAATTACACTGAGTTCGTTTTCGAGTCCACTTAGTATTGTCACCCCTTCTGCAAACCTCCCAAGTTGTATGTAGCAGTACCCCTTTTTATATTTCTCACGAGGATTTTCTTTATCTTGAAGGGATAATTGAACTAGACTTTGGCAATCTATCTCTGCTAGAGCATATGAGTTAAAGAGATAAAGGGAAATTAAGATTCCGAGGAGTGTTGAAATAAACGTCGTAGTAATGGAGAACCCTGCAGCATGGAAAAGACAGTCCCTTTGGTCATTGCGAGGAGCAATATTTCGAGCGCAGTATTCTTTGAACCGCAGTGTGGTCCAAAGGGGAATAAAAAGTGTGAGAAATGGAAATAGAAGGTGATGACGAAGCAATCCGACAAGAAGTGTCAATCCGAACCCTGTCCTTAGCCATATCGAAGGACCTGTCCTGAGCTTAAGCTCTGAACGCAGTGAACAGTCCGGCGAAGGAGCAGTGAGGAATCTCAAACAGATCGCTTCGCTAGCTCTCGCGATGACAATCCACTTTTCGAATGGACGAATCTTTGCTGGAATTGCTATAAGCAATTTCATAGTAAAAAAGTGATATAATGCATTTGCTACAAAATCGTTTTTTGTAATTAACCTCAACATTTCACCTTCTACTCCTTTTTGGGTCAAGAATGTCCCTAATCCCCTCACCCAAGAGGTTAAATGAAAGCGAAGTTAAAAATATAGCAATACTTGGAAATGCTATCAGATGAGGTACTGTTCTCATCCCCTGCCAGCCTGTGCTTGCGAGTGTCCCCCAACTTGCCTGAGGTGGCGATATTCCAAGCCCAAGAAAGCTCAATGTAGATTCTGCCAATATTGCATAAGGGATTGCAAAAGTAAGTGTCACAATTAAGGGACTCAGAATATTTGGAAATAGATGCACTATAAACACCCTAAAAGGAGAGGCTCCTAGGCTTCTAGCTGATTCAATGAAGGTTAAGGTTTTTACCTGCATAACGCTTCCCCTAACAATCCTGGCAACACGCATCCATGCGGTTAGTCCAAGTGAAATAACTATCCCTTCTACCCCCTTTCCAACTATAAGTGTTATAAGAACAATAAGGAGAAGGTCCGGAAGGGAATAAAAAACATCAACAATTCTCATCATTAGCTCATCTACCTTTGCCCCAATGTATCCTGAAATCGCACCGTAAGTTGTACCAATTACAAGTGCGACAAGCGCTGTTCCAAGTGCAACAGCCATTGAAACCCTTGCTCCGTAAATTACTCTGCTTAAAATATCTCTTCCAGCTTCATCCGTTCCCATAAGATGTTGTTTGTTTGGAATACTGAGCATATTTTCGAAATCCGTTTCGTCAAATTTATATGGAGAAATATATGGAGCGGCTGCCGCAAGAAAAATAACAAATACGATAAAGGCAGCGGTTATGATTACTTGAGCCTTTAGAATCAACTTGTTAAGCCTTTCCCATTAAGTTAAGCTCAAGATAACACAAAACTGAAATTTTAAATAGGGTGGTTGTAACAAGTTTATATAAAAAAAATCACCATAAAATCAGGTTATTTAAATTTTTCGAGAAATGAAGAACCCTGCAGCAAGCTGCAAGGTATCGGCATATAACAAACAATCCCTTTTGTCTTTGCGAGGAGCGAAGCAACGAAGCAATCTGATTGAGATTCCTCACGGAGCCTGTACTGAGCCAATGCGAAGTATTCGGAATGACACTTCATGTCAGATTGCTTTACGGAGTTTACACTGAGCGAAGCGAACGTGTTCGCAATGACAGTGAGACCCCTCATCAACCTGCAGGGGAATTATCGATCTAACTTTTATCGGGATAAATAGCCCTGACAACAGTTTTAATTCCACCTCTAACATTGAAGTCGCCGATCACTTCTGCCCTTATAGGTCTACACGCCTCTACTATGTCATCAAGAATTTTATTTGTCACATGTTCGTGGAACTCTCCTGTATCACGATACGAAAACATATAGAGTTTAAGAGATC
>JAHFBK010000004.1:13747-19640 GCA_023250035.1 Candidatus Dadabacteria bacterium | reverse complement strand
CCGATCACTTCTGCCCTTATAGGTCTACACGCCTCTACTATGTCATCAAGAATTTTATTTGTCACATGTTCGTGGAACTCTCCTGTATCACGATACGAAAACATATAGAGTTTAAGAGATCTTAGTTCTATACATAACTCATCTGGGACGTACTTTATTTTTATCACTGCAAAATCAGGCTGCCCTGTTCGTGGACAGAGGCATGTAAACTCAGGGCAGGTTATTTCAATCTCATATTCTCTACCCCGATACTGATTCTTGAATGTCTCTAGCTTAGCTTGTCCCATTGTAGAGTTTAAGCAAATTATTTAGTCACAAAGCATGTGTCGAGCTCAGTCGAGACAACACGAAGTTAGAAGCCAGGAGACAGAATCCAGAATAAAATAAGGTGGGAAAACCTCTGTTCTTCCGGCTTCTGACTCCTTACTCCACTTTTAAAACTCATATCCCTCGTTTGTGCCTTTGTGTCTTAGTGGCTGGTTTATACTTATGAATGCACTGACAACTCTATTTCATAACCGCCCTTTATCTTCTTTACCCTCTTCTCGTTATAACCATGCATGACATACTGAAGTCCCTTTTTTGCAGCCTCCTTGATTTTTTCCTCTGCCCTCTTTTTGAGCTCGCCCTTTGTTTTGGCTTTCACAGTGATAAGCATCGCTGGCATGTTTTATTCACCTCTCCTTCATAAGTTCTTGAATTCATCAAAGTTATTTTATCTAACATATCAGCCTTAGGGAAGGAGAAACCTTGACTCCTATAGAAATATTATAAATACTAAAAAACATCCTTGCTGGGGGATCGTCTAACGGCAGGACGATGGGCTCTGGACCCATTAATCTAGGTTCGAATCCTAGTCCCCCAGCCAGTTACTGCTCCCCGTAACTGAAGCAATTTAAGTAAAAGATTCTTATTATTAACAGCAACTCTTTTATAGAGTAAGTTCTTTCAGCATTTTTCTCTTACTTTTTTCATCTCGTATCTTAACTACCTAAAGATCTTTACGTTTAAAGAATTTCAATTTAAAAATGTTTAATTAATTTACAGAGGTTGTCTTCGATTACCGGCCGTTATTTTGCATGATAAGTTCGATTCAAGTATGAACCCCAGTATTTCAATGCTGATATAGCTTGTCCTGCGAGTGATTCTATTGTTAGTTTACTTGTAAAAAGGTTGAATTGATCCCTCTAAGCTAGCGCCTGGCACAGATGAATTATTCCATTATATTATAAATTAGATATGCCTCGGGAAACACTAATTGACTTCTTTGATGACTTTTCTAATAAACAAGGTGAATTTATTGTGTATGATGATGGCTACAGGAGCTGGACTTACACATATAGGGATGTTGTCGTTTCTGCAAAGGCCTTTTCGCTCAAACTGCGTGCTGAAAATTTCAAGAAAGGTGACAAGGTCATCTTCTGGAGCGAGAACCGGCCAGAGTGGGTCATTGCATTCTGGGGATGCGTTTTAGCAGGCGTAGTGGTTGTGCCTATTGATTACCAGGTTTCCTTAGATTTCCTTCTCAGAGTACAGCAAATCGTTAAAGCCCGCTTGATCCTCGTTGGTGAAGAGGTATCCCCCCCTTCAATAGAGAAAGGAATCCCTGTCTTGCGCCTTAGAGATGTCGAATGGTCGGTTGATTCAAACTTGAATGACCATGACAAAATGCTTGATCACTCTTATGAAAGCGAAGTCAGAGAGAGCCAGACTTCTGAAATAACTAACACAATCAAAAGGGACGATATTGCAGAAATCATCTTCACGTCTGGGGCAACTGCGGAACCAAAGGGGGTTGTAATCACCCATCGTAACATACTAGCTAACATCACCCCAATCGAGCACGAGGCTTTGAAGTTCCGGAAATACCTCCGCCCATTCTCCCCGATTCGATTTCTAAATCTTCCCCCATTAAGCCACCTCTTTGGACAGGCAACGGCGATCTTCGTCACGCCTATGCTCTCTGGCACAGTGATCTTTATACGAGGCTATAACCCACACGAGATCGTGAGGCAGATCCGCAAGCGGCGTATATCGGTTCTCGTGTGTGTACCAAAGATGCTAGACGTTCTCCGCTCTTATATCGTACGCACTGAACCCAGCTTAACTAAACTACCCTACAAAAAGCGGCACATTGCTATACGTTGGCTTAAGCATTGGAAGATCCACCGTATGTTCGGCCTTAAATTCTGGAGCATCGTGGTGGGGGCTGCTCCACTCGTCCCTGAGCTTGAAGAGTTCTGGTCAAGCCTCGGTTTCATTGTAATTCAGGGCTATGGCCTTACTGAGACAGCCCCTATAGTAAGTTTCAATAATCCCCTCGACACGCAAAAGGGATCTGTCGGAAAGGCTATCCAAGGCGTTGAGGTGAAGCTCGCTCCTGATGGCGAGATCCTGGTGCGCGGAGAGATTGTGACACCTGGGTACTACCATGCGACTGCAGAGACTGCTGAAGCATTCGAGAATGGCTGGTTCCACACAGGTGACATCGGCGCTTTCGATGAAGAGGGCCGCCTTTACATACGAGGCCGGAAGAAAGAGATGATTGTTACCCCTGAAGGGCTGAACGTCTTTCCAGAAGATGTTGAGCGCATTCTTAATGCGATTCCAGGTGTACTCGAGTCCGCCGTTGTAGGTACAGGAATCGGTGGAGAAGAGCGCATACATGCCGTTATTGTGCTCGATTCTAGCAAATTGGAAGGCAAATACATAGTGGATCCAAACGAGGTGATGCGTCTGGGAAATTCACAACTAGAGAGCCATCAGAAGATACGTAGCATGACAGTATGGCCCGGAGACAAGCTCCCACGCACCGAAGGAACACAAAAGCTAAAGCGGCTTGAGATCAAAGAGTGGATAGAGAAGGAAAGATTACCGTCTGAAGCTCCTACTTACAATGATACGATTGAGTCACTCATCACAAAGATTGCCGGTTACCCTCCTCCAAAGCCCGGTGTGACTTTAGAGGAGATTGGCCTTAGCTCGCTTGAGCGAGTGGAACTACTGATAGAGCTCGAAGAGAAATTTCAGACAAGTATAGACGAGCTTGCTTTCGCCGAGGCCAGGAGCGTCGGAGATATTCGCTCGCTCATCGAGCGCTCATCTTCCGAACCGGTAATTGAGCCAGTAGAGTTTCCTTCATGGAACCGTCATTGGATTGTGCGTGCGATCAGACGGCTTAGTTTAGCAACATGGATTCTTCCTCTCTGCCGCCTTTTTGCGCGGACTCGGGTAAAAGGACTCAAACAGCTTGAGTCGCTCGACGGACCTGTAGTCTTTGCAGCAAATCACAGAAGTCATATAGACACCCCTGTAATTTTTTCAGCACTCCCTCCCCGCTTTAGATATAATCTTGCACCTGCGATGTCCAAAGACTTCTTTAAGGCGCACTTCTTTCCTAAAGAGCACACAAGATGGCAGTGGTTCACTAAAAGCTTGCAGTACTATTTGGTGACTTTCTTCTTCAACGCCTTTCCGCTTCCACAACGTGAGGCAGGAGCACGTCAAACGCTTCGCTATATAGGAGAAATGGTGGACGATGGCTTTTCAATCCTTATTTTTCCCGAAGGAGGGCGATCTGAAAGTGGTGAGATCAAACCATTTCAGTCAGGGATCGCCCTCATAGCATCGCGCCTTAACCTTCCCGTGGTTCCAGTTCTCTTGGAAGGAACGGAAGGTGTACTCACTCGCAATTGGAAGATGGCGCGTCCAGGACGCGTGCGAGTGGTCTTTGGTTCTCCACTCCGTCTAGAGGGTGATAATTACCAATCACTCACAAAAAAAGTAGAGGAAGCAATTAGGCAATTGAAGTAATTTTAAGTGTGCTATTAAAAGAACGCATTAATAACATAAATTTGGATGATTTAGGTAGAAAAGGTAGATTATATAATGATTTCTTCATCTTGTCGTTTATGATTGTTGAGAGAATCTAATTCGGTTAAAAAATCGGGTAGTTCACCAGTTCCTTCGACAGTGCTCGGGACAGGCTTGCTGGTGGATGGTAACGAGCAAGACTCGTTACCTACCCTGCTAAATCATCAGTTGTCTAATAAACCAAATGCCACAAACGATAAGAAGATCAACTGAGGAAGACTAAAATGGATGACATAGAAACACTTCGGCGCATTTTAAAAGAAAATCATACTATTGCAGTAGTCGGGCTTTCGGCAAACTGGCACCGACCAAGCTACTTTGCCGCAAAATACCTTCAGGATCACGGCTATAGGATCATTCCAGTAAACCCTGCCTACAAAGAAGTATTAGGAGAGAAGTGCTATCCAAGTCTGCTTGATATTCCAGAGAAGGTAGATGTTGTTGATATTTTCCGCAAGCCAGAAGATGTGCCAGAAATCGTTGAGGATGCAATCAAAATCGGCGCAAAGGTTGTATGGATGCAACTTGGGATTGTAAACGAGGGGGCTGCCAAAGGGGCTAGAGAGGCAGGGTTAGAGGTGGTTATGAATCGCTGCATGAAGATCGAGCATGCGCGTTTATTTGGAGGACTTAATTTTATTGGAGTCAATACAGGTGTGATTTCTTCTAAAAGACCCAGGTGGCTACCGTATTAGCAATTTAGCTGTCAGAAATCAGCAGTCAGCGAAAGTGTTTTTACTGGTAGCTGATGGCTGATAACTGATAGCTCTATTAAATTCGGGGGAAAATAAATGCCTGATAGAAAGTTTGGTTTTGAAACTCTTTGTCTCCATGCAGGTCATCTTCCTGATCCTACTACTGGTTCTCGTGCCGTTCCTATTTATCAATCTACCGCTTACGTCTTCGATAGCACTGACCATGCAGCGAGTCTTTTTAACCTTCAGACGTTCGGAAATATCTACACCCGAATAATGAACCCCACTAACGCTGTGTTTGAAGAGAGAATGGCAGCGCTTGAAGGCGGACGAGGGGCATTGGCTTTGGCCTCAGGAATGGCGGCTCAGATGGTAGCGATTTTTACCATTATGGAGACAGGGGACGAATTGGTTTCCTCAAGCACACTATACGGTGGTACATATTCTCAGTTTGATGTAAGCTTTAGGAAATTAGGTATTCATACTAAATTCGTAAACCCTGATGAACCTGAAAACTTCAGGAAGGCAATTACCAAAAATACAAAAGCAATATTTGCAGAGACAATTGGCAACCCATTAATCAACGTTCTTGATATTGAGGCTGTTGCAAAAATCGCGCATGAAGCGGGAATCCCGCTTATCATTGACAACACATTTCCCACCCCGTATCTATGCAGGCCCATCGAGTATGGAGCTGATATTATAGTCCACTCCGCCACAAAATTTATCTGCGGCCATGGAACATCTATTGGAGGAGTAATTGTAGAGTCAGGCAAATTCCCATGGGATAACGGAAACTTTCCAGTTATGATGGAGCCTTCAAAGGGCTACCACGGTGTGAGGTTTTATGAAACGTTTGGAGACTTTGGTTACATAATGAAGGCAAGAGTTGAGACGCTTAGAACCTTCGGACCAGCGCTTAGTCCTTTTAATTCATTTCTATTTATTCAAGGCTTGGAAACCCTTCATCTTCGGATGGAAAGGCACTGCTCAAACGCTTTGACTGTTGCAAGATTCTTAAAAGATCACCCTGCGGTCACATGGGTTAATTACCCCGGACTTACCGACAACCCGTATCATGAACTTGCAAAAAGGTACCTTCCCAAAGGTGTAAGCTCTATTTTCACATTTGGCATTAAAGGCGGAAAAGAAGCAGGAGTTAGATTCATTGAAAGCGTACAGCTCCTGAGTCATCTTGCAAACGTAGGAGATGCAAAAACCCTTGTTATTCATCCTGCATCCACTACACACCGCCAACTCACCGAGGAAGAGCAATTAACCGCCGGAGTTACCCCCGATATGATAAGAATATCAGTAGGACTTGA
>JAHFBK010000004.1:0-13647 GCA_023250035.1 Candidatus Dadabacteria bacterium | reverse complement strand
CATGATCTCCAAGGAACTCGGGGAATCCCCAGTAGTTATCGTAGAGCACGGCTCTGTCGGGCTAGCTGAAACCAAATACTATACTTTTGCATACCCACCGAATAAATTCGTTCTTGATAATGGTGAGAAGCTGGGACCGATTACGGTTGCTTATGAAACCAGTGGACAGCTAAACCAAACTAAAGATAACGCAATTCTAATCGAGCATGCCCTTACGGCAAGCGCCCATGCTGCAGGTAGACATAGACCTGATGACAAATACCCCGGCTGGTGGGATGTTATGATTGGTCCGGGAAAGGCTTTTGACACCAATAAGTATTTTGTCATTTGTTCAACTGTTCTTGGAAGCTGTTATGGTACAACGGGGCCGTCATCGATTAACCCAGAAACAGGAAGACCCTATGGGATGACATTTCCTCTAATCGGAATACGTGATATGGTACGCGTACAGAAGGAGCTTACCCAACATCTTGGAATAAACCGTATCCGCAGCATCACAGGCGGTTCAATGGGAGGCATGCAAGCAATCGAATGGGCACTTCTTTACCCCGAAATGGTTGACTCTATAATTCTGATTGCTTCAGCCCCAAGGTCAACCCCACAATCTATTGCGATTCACAAGGTAGGTCTTCAGGCCATTATGGACGACCCAAACTGGAACAATGGCGATTATTATGGAAAGGAACCGCCAAATAAAGGGCTTGCAATTGCAAGAATGATTGGTCACATAACTTATCTAAGCGACGAGTGGCTATGGCAAAAATTCGGAAGAAGGCACACAGACCCAGAAACAATGAAACTTCGTTTGGACAGCAAGTTTGAGATTGAAAGCTACCTCGAATATCAGAGCTCCAAGTTTGTCCAAAGATTTGATGCCAACAGCTATCTTTATATTATGAGGTCAATTGATCTCTACGATGCCGCAGAAGGATACGAGAGCCTCGAAGAATCATTCAAAAGAATCAGATGTAAAAAGGTACTTGTATCCTCCTTTTCAGCAGATTGGCTTTATCCCTCTTATCAATCAGAAGAGATTGTAAAAGCACTTGTGGAAAACAACATTGTCTTCACTTACAGTAAAATTGAATCCTCCTACGGACATGATTCGTTCCTACTTGAGCATGAAAGGCTCACCCATCTGATTACCAACTTCTTGGATTCATTGGAAGAAAGAGGATAATACTATATATCTCTGCACTATTTCTGATTTTATAATCCTCTGATGAGAAGAAACCTTCAAGATTATAAAAATATTTATTACAAACAAAAACTCGATTCTTACATCTTCACTTGTACATCTCTTTCCAAATCTTCTTTCTGAGATTGGGATATTCGTGCTTGCTAGGTTATGAAGTTGTTCCCATCAAAAAATGTTTTTAGCTTTTTAATAATTCATTAAATTCTTCAACAGTCAAACCGGATTGGCGAATTAACTTTCTTAAAAGTCCCGGTTTCAGAGTTTTGTGATTTGGAATTGTTAGGGGCAGATGCAATTGCGGATTTTTCTCATTACGCATCCGAACATGACTTCCCTTTTGACGAACGACTTTATAGCCGATTTTTTCAAATACTTTAATTGCCTCTCTGGCAGAAATAATTGGGATTTTCATATTTCATGGGTAAAAGGGAAATCCGCTAATTTGTCAAGACCCCTAGGGATAACTGGTTTTTCATACGGTTACCGTAACACTGCCAATTAACACATGAGCAGTATGGGGAATTAGTTCACCATGTTCTTTCATATCCTCAAGGCAAAGCTCAATAGCCTCTTTTATATTCTCAAGGGCTTCCTCAATCGTATCGCCTTGACTAAAACAGCCAGATAGAGACGGACAAGAAACTACATAACCTCCTGTTTCATCGGGTTCTATAAGTACCTTAAAGTCTAAAACTCCCGGGAGTTTCTTTCGTTTTGCCATTAGAAAACCTCCACTTTCATTATACCAACTTATTAGAACAGAATAAAATTTGTAAATGTTTTTGGATTCACTAGATTGAATAGTTACTAGTTAGAAAAACCTAGGGGGCAGACATGGGTGTGCTTACCGACCCTTAAATACAGGCTGGCGCTTCTCTAGAAACGCCCTCATACCCTCTTGAGCATCCTCAGTGAGTGCGCTCGCAGCCATAACCTCTACCGCATATGCATATGCCTTCGGTTGGTCGAGGTCTATTTGAGCGTAGAACGCCTGCTTGCCCATACCCTTAGAGAGTACGCTTCCACGCGTGGCACGCTCAAGAAGAGAACGAGTTTCTTCATCAAGCCTCTCTGCTGGGACAACTTTATTTACAAGCCCCCAGTCAGCCGCTGTCTTTGCATCAATTGGATCACCCGTCATCAGCATCTCGAGTGCCTGCTTTCGACCGATAGCGCGACTTACGGCAACCATTGGCGTAGTACAAAACCATCCACCTTTCCCACCAGGAGTAGCAAATGATGCTTTTTCCGAAGCAACAGCTAAGTCACAAGATGCAACAATCTGGCAGCCCGCTGCCGTTGCTAAACCGTGTACTCTCGCAATAACAGGCTGTGGAATTGACTGCATTGTCGTCATCAGTTCGGTACAGGTACTTAGGAGAGCTCGCATGTCATTTAAGTTACGCCCAGCCATATCAGAAAAGTCATGACCGGCCGAGAATACTGGACCGTTTGCAGCAAGCATAACCCCGCGGCATTTGCCCGCACCAACTGTGCGAAATGCATGTACAAGCTCCTGCATATGATCGAGTGAAAGAGCGTTTCGCCGCTCCGGACGGTTCATCACTATCATAGCAAACCAATCGTCCTCAAATAGCTCTATGTTCTTATACGGCATTTTGACCCTCCTATAGCCAGGGATAATTTGCTGCAATTGATAAAACCCTCAAGGTTAAGCTCGCAACTTTTTTCAGCAATTACTATAAATGGTTTTCATCTCCGCTGATCCTCCATTTTATCTCACCCATTTATTTCCTTACAATTTGATCTAATAGTACATTGCGATGCGGTCCAAATGCATACTCTTGAAGTAGCTCGAGTTGGTTTTTCAATTCCTCTACCAATTTCTGCTGAAGGTCCCACCATGAAAGCATTCCGTAATAATTTCCTTTTTCATCAAGTATTACCAAATGAGAAATATGGTGTGTATCCAAAAGCCTTATACAGTCGAAGAATGAAGAATCGAGTGTAACAGTTACTAAATCAGTGCTCATAATTTCAGATACAGTCAAATCCGACGGCCTCTTGCTCATGGCAACAACCTTAGTTGAAAAATCGCTCTGGCCTACAACTCCAACCAACTTCCCGTTCTTTATAACTCCTATAGTTCTTACCTTGAAGTTCCTGAGCTTCAACGCGGCGATGTCGGTAGTGTCATCAGCATCCACAGAAAATATCTTCTCCCTCTTGCCAATTATATCACTAACCTTTAAATTTTCTATCATGGATGCCACCCCCTGTAACTAGTTATTACCCGCCCCCTCGATAACGGGTTACATTTCTAGAATATCACAAATTATATAAAAAAAGCAAAATTAAATTATCATTCTCTTTTTTCGGTGCCATGTACAGGTAGCATACCCAATAGCAATTTTTGTTGCTTTCTTATATAATATTTATTACAATATCAATAACTTCTTAGTCTTCTATAAATAACAAACATTAAAGGAGGTAGACATGGCAAAATATACACATCCAGAGGTTTTAGTCAGCACACAGTGGGTTTCAGAACACCTAAATGACCCAACTATCAGAATAGTAGAATCAAATGAGGACATACTCCTCTATGATATGGGACATGTCCACAGAGCTGTTAAAACCGATTGGCAGGCTGAGCTTCAAGACCAACTAATACGTGATTATATAAACGTAGAGAAGTTTGAGAAACTAATGTCTGAAAAGGGCATTGCTAACGATACTACTGTTGTTTTCTATGGAGATAAAAATAACTGGTGGGCGTGTTATGCCTTTTGGACATTTAAGCTCTTTGGACATGAGAAGTGTATGGTTATGAATGGCGGCAGACAGAAATGGATAGCAGATAACCGTCCATTGACAAAGGACGTACCGACATATCCAAGGACTAACTATAAGGTATCACAAGTTAATGAATCAATAAGGGCATTTCGTGATAATGTCACGAAGCATACAAATGCAAAAAAGCCTCTTATTGATGTGCGTTCACCTAAGGAATATACAGGGGAATTGCTTCATATGGAGGCTTATCCCCAAGAAGGAGCGCTGAGAGGCGGGCACATCCCGGGTGCTAAAAATGTACCCTGGGCTCGGGCCGCGAATGAGGATGGAACCTTTAAATCCGCTAACGACCTAAAAGTAATATATCAGGGCGAGATAGGACTAAAGCGAGGAGATAATATCATTGCTTACTGTAGAATTGGTGAAAGGTCTTCACATACTTGGTTTGTTTTGACATATCTTTTAGGTTACAAGAAGGTCAGGAACTATGATGGGTCATGGACAGAGTGGGGGAATCTTGTAAGAGCGCCCATCGAAAAACCTTAATTAGAATGTAACCAGCCACGTTGGCAAAAGGAAGGAATCAGAAGTCAGAATCCAGAAGAAAAGAAGGGGGCTTCGCACTCATGGCTTCTAGATTCTAACTTAGTATCTTAGTGTCTTTGTAGCTCAACAGTTATTTATAAGAAGATAACTTCAAGGTAAACTCTTATGGCTATGAACAGTGAAGAACGAATGGCGTTTATTCTAGACCACTACGAAAATCCTAGGAATCACGGCGCACGCGATGACGCCGATGTGGTTCAAAAATGGGGAAACCCGGGCTGTGGGGATATTGTGACGATTTATCTCAACTTTGATGATAAAGGTCACATAACAAACGTTACATTTGAAGGAGAGGGATGTACGCTTAGCCAGGCTGCAACCTCTATAATTACTGAAATGGTTATTGGTAAAACACTTGAGGAAGTTGAATCAATGAGTCCTAATGTCATTTCAGATATAGTAGGACTAGAAATAGCAATGAGCCGTCCAAAATGCGCGACTTTAGGCCTTACCAGTGTTAAAATGGCTATTAGCGGATGGCGAAGAAAAAAGATGCTTGATGAAATTGAGGAGGAAAGAAGCTTATCAAGGTAAGAAGCCTCCTTCATATGGAGACCTAAAGGTCTCTGCTACATTTTGAATCCAACACAAAACAAAAATTGTAGCCGAAGGCTTCAGCCTTCCATGAACAATATCTTTGTCATTGCAATGATAACATGAATCCCTGTACTAGCTACAAGGAATTGACGAGTCACAGAAAATCATTTGGTAGGTGAGGGAGTCGCTCGTGTAGGCATAGCTTCATCGCCTACAGTAATTAGTTGTTTTATCTTTTTAAATTTTTTCTTACCTATTCCTTTTACATTCATTATTTCTTCAATTGTTTTAAAATTGTCATTCTTTTCTCTATATTCTATTATTCTATTTGCTATTTTATTACCTATACCTGGCAAGCTAACAAGCTCCTCAACTGTAGCTGTATTAATATTTATCTTGTTAGTTTCTGTAAGGACATACGATGAAAAAGCGCAAAACGCTATTAATAGGATAAAAAACAATCTACCTCTATTCATGTTATTCATGGCTTAATATCATTAATAATTATATTTGCACATCATATAAATTGTAAAGACTCTTTATATCCATCCGATAATTAAATACTACAGTCTAATTCTGCATTCTGATAATGCGATATGAAAGGAACAGAGCATGCACTTAAACAGTATCTAAATAAGCTCCCATCAGTTTGCCTCATCTCATAATCTTCACTATAATAATCAGGGATATTTAAGGAAAAATAAGATGTTTAGAATTAGTGGGAAGAATATAATCCTAGGTGTTACTGGTGGCATCGCCGCTTATAAAGCCTGTGAGCTTACAAGAAGCCTAATAAACGGAGAAGCCAATGTACAGATAATTATGACTAAGAATGCTACGGAGTTTGTTTCCCCACTTACGTTTCAGACTCTTTCTAGAAAGCGAGTAGCAACAGATGTTTTTGATCTCGAATGGGAAGCAGAAATAGGCCACATAAGCCTTGCAGACAGCGCGGACCTTCTCGTTGTTGCTCCAGCTACAGCAAATTTTATAGGAAAAGTCGCATCGGGGATTGCAGATGATCTTCTTACTACGGTACTTATGGCGGTACGGTCACCCGTGATGATATGCCCTGCGATGAATGTAAATATGTACGGCAATCCTGTTGTCCAGGAAAACATCGAAAAGCTGAGAAAACGCGGATTTATAATAGTAGAGCCAGCAGAAGGAGACCTAGCCTGTGGGTACAAGGGGAAGGGCAGACTTCCGGAACCGGATGATATTATAGAAGAGATAGAAAAGGTATTTGCCCCTAAAGACCTGAGAAAAGAAAAGATCTTAATTACAGCAGGAGCTACAAGAGAGTTCATTGACTCTGTGAGATTTCTATCGAATCCTTCGAGCGGGAAGATGGGATACGCACTCGCAAGAGAAGGATGGATGAGAGGTGCCGATGTGACTCTAGTCTCTGGTAAGGCCGAGGTGTCTCCACCCAGAGGCGTAAATCTAATTAATGTTGTTAGCGTGTCGGATATGTATGAAGCCGTAATGAGCCATCTTGATTGGGCTACTATTGTAATAAAAGCAGCAGCCGTAGGTGACTACACACCTTCAAATACCTTCCAAGGAAAACTAAAGAAGGGCTCAAGGGAGATGATGCTCGAGCTTAAAAGGACGGTTGATATTCTATCAGAAGTTGGTAAGAAAAAGAACGGCAGGGTAGTTGTAGGGTTTGCGGCTGAAATAGAAAACATAGTAGAGAACGCGCTTGAGAAGCTTAGAAGGAAGAACGCTGACCTAATTGTAGCAAATGATATATCAAAACCAGGATCAGGATTTGGCGAGGATACAAACATCATATATTTTGTAGACAAATTCGGAAAGGTTGAGGAATTTTCCCTTATGACTAAGACCGAAATCGCCCAAAGGGTTTATGATAAGATTATTGACATTAAACATCACTCTTAGACTTAGAGGGTTAGTGATTCGAGGTTCTAATTCGTGACTCGTGGTTCGAGGTTTGATATACGATACCCGATTCACAAATCACAACTCACGATACACAAGCCACAATCCACCTATAATATCTTACGAATCAATCCATGGTTACACTCAAAGAGATAGAAGAAGCCTCAAAAAGATTAACAGGTGTGGTTTATAAAACACCTATTGTTTACTCATTTTCTTTAAGTGAGCTTTCAGGGGCAAACGTATTCCTTAAACTCGAAAACCTTCAGAGAACCGGCTCTTTTAAGATTCGCGGAGCTTACAATAAAGTTTACAATCTGAGAAGTGCTGCAAAGAATGTAGTTACAGCATCGGCTGGAAATCATGCACAGGGCGTAGCACTTGCCGCTAATCTTCTTGGCATGAAGGCAACCATAGTCATGCCTGAAGGAACTCCAATTAATAAAATCCTTGCTACAAAACACTACGGAGCAGATGTAGTTCTTCATGGGAATTCGTTTGAGGACGCTTATATATATGCGAAGAAGCTTGCAGATTCATCGAGTGGAGTTTTTATCCACCCTTTTGATGATCCTGAGGTTATAGCAGGTCAGGGTACTATTGGGCTTGAACTCATTGAAACTCTTCAAAATGTTGAAGTAGTGTTTGCACCTATTGGAGGTGGGGGTCTAATCTCTGGAATCTCGATTGCACTTAAAGAAAATAATTCAAAAATTAAAATTATAGGTGTTCAGTCAACTGCTTCACCTTCTATGCTAGTCTCAAAAGAAAAAGGTACAGTCGTAGAAGTTATTTCTAAGGAAACCCTTGCCGATGGAATTGCTATCAGAAAAGTTGGAGCTATTCCATTCAATATAGTTCAAAACTATGTGGATGATATTATGACAGTTGACGAGCAAGAAATCGAGGATGCTCTTCTCCTTTTAACCGAAAGAAAAAAGATAGTAGTTGAAGGTGCTGGCGCTGTTGCTCTTGCCGGACTTCTCAAAAGGAAGGAAAGTTTCTACAAAAAGAACGCTGCAATTATAGTGAGTGGTGGAAACATTGACATTAACACACTTGCTAAAATTATGGAGAGGGGACTTATAAAGCGAGGACGGTTCATGAAACTCAAATTAGAGCTTCCTGATGTTCCTGGCTCTTTAGCTAAGCTCGCTACTCTTCTTGGTTCAGTCAAAGCAAACGTAGTACAGATTTTTCATGACAGGTTTTCAAGAGAACTTCAGCTTAATAAGGCCATAGCAGAAATTAGCCTTGAAACACAAGGATTTGAACACCAGGAAGAAATTCTTAAACTCCTTCGAGAAAATGGATATGACCCTAAAGGAAAAGAATGAGACATCTAGCCTAATGGCTTTATACTCTTCTTAATGTAAAAATTGTATTAAACGCCACCGGACTAGCGATAATTATCCCTCTATCTCGCTAACGGTGGGCGAAGCACAATTGCTTTGGATTAATCAGATAATGTCACTAATTAAATAGAAAAGAACCTACTATTTTTTCCCGAGTGCTGCGTCTTTACATGCCTTAGCAACTCGAAATTTAACTACTCTCTTTGCAGGAATCTTTATCTCCGCACCAGTTGCGGGATTTCTTCCCATTCTGGCTTTGCGGTTTACTAGCACAAGCTTGCCGATTCCTGGAAGTGTGAAAGTATTTTTAGCTTCCCTGTGGGCAAGAGCCGCAATCTCATCTAGTATGTGAGCGGCCATCTTTTTTGTGATAGAGGCCTTTTTAGCCAAATGGTCCGTTATCTGGGACTTAGTCATTGGTTTCGCCATATTTCCTCCTTTAAGACTGTGTGATTGCTTGTCATATTACAGAAGTTATTAGAAAAATCAATATGTTTTGTTTATTTAATAAAAAATCTTTCTGAACTTAACAAGTTGACCGTCGAGCTTCACAGAAGTTTGATAGTATCTATGTCCGGAAACTACGTGTGTAATTTTGAGTCCTAGAGAGATCAACATAAGCTTCACAACCAAAAGGTAAATTAAGCAAATGTAGAGGAAACCTTCGGGTTTCCACAAGAAGTTGTGTGGAAGGCTAAAGCCTTCCACTACTACAGGGGGAAAGGAGATAAAAATGAACCCTTATGCTTCTACTAAATGTATATTTTTACTTTTTCAGGGTCTCACCCGCTACCATGGGCAACATGCAATCCGCATTCCTTTTGCGGATCGTTTTCCCACCACCAGCGACCTGCCCTTAGATCCTCCCCTGGCTTTATCGCACGGGTGCAGGGTTCACATCCAATGCTCGGATAACCTTTATCATGTAATTTATTATAAGGAATATTGTTTTTCTCGATATAGGCCAAAACCTGTTCCCATTTCCAGTCAATTATAGGATTTACCTTCAAAATACCACCATGCTGTTCATCAAGCTCAAATTTGTCTGCTCCTGCCCTATTCTGGGTTTGATCACTTCTTATACCAGTTATCCATCCCCTTAATGTGTTCAACATCCTATTTAATGGGTGGACCTTTCTTACTCCACAACAAAGCTTTCTGTTATCAATGCTTTTATAAAATAGGTTCATGCCATGGGTTCTAACCATATTTTCAACTTCGTCTTGGTTTGGGAACATGACCTCGATATTGATATTGTATTTGTTTCTTATTTCATCCATAACATCATATGTCTCTTGGTTAAGTCTTCCTGTATCCAACGTAAAAACCCTAGCTTCAGGATTTATCCTCATCATCATGTCTATAACAACTACATCCTCCGCTCCAAAACTTGAGGCTAATGCAACATTTGGATGAAGATTGTTAAGTGTCCAACGGAGAGCCTCTTCAGGGCTTTTAGTTCTGAATTCTTGGTTAAGTCTGTTTATATCTTCGAGATTCATTGTAGCCTCCTTTTACTTTGTGATTCGTGAATCGTGGTTCGATTACAAAAAACACGATCCACGAAACCCGAGCCCCAATTCACGATTGACGCTCATTCTCATACGCCTTCATCAAAATACTCCCTACCTCCGGCCTTGTAAACTCATGAGGCAGGTCTTTCTTACTCTTAAGTAACTCTCTTACCTTAGTTCCGCTTAAATGAACATGAAAATCAGATGGGTGCGGGCATGTTTTAGTGGTAACCATTGAAGCGCATCGTTTGCAGTAAAAAGCATGGTCAAAAAAGAGCGGTGTAATCCCTATCTCCTCAGGCTTAAACTCATCGAAAATCTTATGCGCATCGTAAGTGCCGTAATAATTTCCTACACCTGCATGGTCGCGTCCTACAATGAAATGGGTGCAACCATAATTTTTTCTGACAAGTGCGTGAAAAATTGCCTCCCTTGGTCCGGCATACCTCATTGCAGCCGGAAGAACGGAAAGTAAAACCCTATCTTTGGGATAGTAGTTTTCGATGAGTGCCTCGTAGCATTTCATTCTTACATAGGCAGGAACATCGTCGCTTTTCGTCTCACCCACTATGGGGTGAATTAAAAGGCCATCCGCCATTTCAAGGGCGCATTTTTGAAGATACTCATGGGCTCTATGGATCGGATTTCTCGTTTGAAATGCAACTATCCTATTCCACCCTTTCTCAATAAATATCCTTCGAGTTTGAACTGGGTTCAATCGGTATTTAGGAAACTCAACATAAGAAGGATTATTAGTCAGGCTTATGTTACCACCAAGAAGGACATCCCCTTGAGCATATAGGACGCTGACTCCAGGATGCGCCTCATCAGTTGTTCTATATACCTCTTTTGCTTCCTTTTGATTATCATAGGAGAACCTTTCTTCAAGATGTAAGATGGCAATTGGGTTTTGAGACTCGTCAATAAGTGCTATGTCCCGACCTTCCTTTAGATCCGCCGCTTCTTCTTTTGATACAGAAAGCGTGAGAGGAATACTCCAGACAAGTCCATTTTTGAGCCTCATATTCTCGACTACGCTTTCATAATCCTCTTTTCCCATAAAGCCTTCGTTTGGGCTAAAAGCGCCAACTGAAATGAGTTCCAAGTCTGATAAAATTCGTGGAGAGACTGAAATGCTTTTTAGACTTTTAGCTCTTTCTAATGCTTCTTCCCTTTCTTTCCCCTCGAGGATTCTATTTACAAGCCTACCCCCATGAGGGTTAATTGAACCTTCCATCTTTTGAATTTCACCTCAAGAAATTAGAAGTTTTTACCTAGCCTCGCTGCAACAGCATACTTGAAATAAAGAGAGGACATAAAATAGTTAGCAGCGACAGCGAAAAAGGGAACTAAAAACCAAAAAAATGCAATTCGTAATACATGATTATTTCTCGCCGTTGCGGTAAACCCCTGATTTGCACAGGAGAAGCCTATAATACCAGAAGTGACGATTTCCGCAAGTGAAACCGGTATTCCAAAAACCGATGCAATTATAATGATAGACGCACCGACAAATTCAACCGAGACTGCTCTTAAAATACAGATATCTGTTATCTGCTTCCCACCGTCTCTAAGACTCTTCCACCAGAACTATCGCTTTGGAAGAGCGATATCCACCTCTAAGCCTCCTTAAGTTAAATAATAAGACAATGCACATTTTATAAATAGCAAAGGGGATGCCACAAAGAAAATCCTTTATTCTCAATAGATTAAAGCAACTTGTTATCTTCTTATTGATTATCTCTTAATCAGCCTGTATATTTCTGTAACACATAAATAAAATGACAGGCTACGTATACCTACTGACCAAAGACCAAAGACTAATAAAGGAGGTAGAAAATAGTCTACCTGAAAATGTTGAGCTTACTATAAGCGATGAAGCTAAATCTGCAAAAGGAGCGGATGCCGTTCTACTTGATGTAGATAGCGTTGGTATCAGTGCATTAAACCGATTGAAAAAGGAGTCTTTCATAATTATAGTTACAGCCCAGAAGGGGTCACGTTATCTTATTGAATCCATGACCTTTGGTGCATTCGACTGTATCTTTAGACCTGTTGACCGTTCTACACTTCTTGAAACCCTTGGACGAGCCATTGGTATAAGATCTGAACTTGAAAGCAACCTGATTAACTTCCCTGGAGAAATAGAAGGGAGTAGCGTTACCTGCGCAATTGTGGGTAACTCGCCAACGCTTCAGGAGGTATGCAAGCTTATCGGTCAAGTTGGAAGAGTTGAGGTTCCTGTCTTAATCACTGGTGAAAGTGGAACTGGAAAGGACCTAGTTGCTGAATCAATCTGGAAGGTTAGCACCAGATGGGAAAAGCCATTTGTTGTAATAAACTGTGCGGCAATTCCTGAAACACTCCTTGAAGCAGAACTCTTCGGATATGAAAAGGGGGCTTTCACTGGCGCCACCTCATCCCGTATTGGGAAATTTGAGGAAGCTGACGGCGGAATCATATTTCTTGATGAAATTGGCGATATGTCGCTTTCTCTTCAGTCAAAGGTTCTCAGAGTACTTCAGAATGGGACTTTCTACAGGGTTGGAGATAATAAAGAAGTAAAAGTTGATATTCGTGTAATTGCCGCAACAAATAAAGACCTTGAAGAGATGGTTAGTCAAGGAAAATTCAGAGAAGACCTTTACTTCCGAATAAACGTTGTGAGAATCCACCTACCGTCACTTAGAGAAAGAAAGGAAGACACACCCCTTTTGGTAGAATGTTTCACTCGACGCTATAGCTCTCAAACCGGAAAAGACATAAAGGGAGTGAGCAAGAGATTTTTAGATAAGCTGATGGAATATGACTGGCCAGGAAATATCAGAGAGTTGGAAAACGCAATTAGAAAGGCTATTGTTTTTACAAAGACACCTTACCTAACTTCTTACGACTTCAACCTAAATAAACTAATCTCCATTCAAGAAACAAAAGAAACCTCATTTACTGAACCACTTCGAAACGCTGTACGAAATCTCCTTCGCTCAAGAGGAAAGAATGGAGACGTCTACGGTCAAATACTTAAGGAAGCCGAGCGGATTCTCTTAGAAGAGGCCCTCAATGCAAGCTCATGGAATCGTTCTAAAGCAGCCAGGCTTCTTGGTATAAATCGCTTGACGCTCAGAAGAAAACTCGAAGAGTATAATTTAGCCTTCCCTAAGGGATCGCCCTAACATTCTTTTTATTTATGAATATCTCTTTTATAGGTTGTCCATCCCATAGTGGCGGAGTCTCCATACCCAAAGCAAATAGGACTGTCGGTGCTGTATCATATATAAAAACCTTTTCTCTAATCTTATGACCCTTCATCACTCCCTTTCCAAATGCAATCCAGGGAATTGTCATATCATCTGGACTTGAGCCTCCATGCCCTTTTCCATGCCCACCATGGTCAGCGGTTATAACGATAAAAGTATCATCATAAATCCCTGCCACTCGAAGAGATGAAAGAATCTCTCCTATGGCTCTGTCAGCGTCTTCAAAGGATTTAATATACTCTTTGGACATCCAGCCCGCTTTGTGTCCCGTAATATCGGGTTCAGGAAAGTGGACAAATATAAGCTCTGGTTTTTCTGCCTTAACATAGGAAGAAAAACGGGAGGAAATCGCTTCTATACTTCTCGGCGACCCCCCGGTGGATTCAAAATGATCAACGCTTCCAGGTTTAGCGAGATACTCTAGCTTGTCTTTTCCTACAAACATTGCCGTCTTCAAACCATGCTTTTTTGCAATGCTAAATATTGTCTCCGCATTTACATAACCCATGGATGGC
>JAHFBK010000069.1 GCA_023250035.1 Candidatus Dadabacteria bacterium | reverse complement strand
ATGACAAAATTTTATCCAGATGTTGACAAGTCACTCTATTTAGTATAAAAAATTCCACTCAAACGGAGGTACGACAGGCTCACTCCAGGGAGAAGGAAAATTGTTATTACCTAAATCAGCTTTTGTAACAAAAGGCGTAGGCAAACACAAGGAAAAGCTTACAAGCTTCGAGATGGCTCTTCGGGATGCCAAGATAGCAGAGTTTAATCTAGTTAAGGTTTCAAGCATATTTCCTCCAAGCTGTAAGCTTATTCCACGCTCCTTTGGTCTCAAACGCCTTAAACCTGGACAAGTGGTTTATGTTGTAATGAGTGAGAACGCAACTAATGAACCGCATCGCCTAATTGCCTCATCAGTGGGTATTGCTATACCTAAAAAGTCAAACCACTACGGTTACCTCTCTGAGCACCATGGATTCGGTCAACCGGATAGTGTTGCAGGTGATTATGCTGAGGACCTGGCTGCCTACATGCTTGCTACCATTCTAGGTGTTGAATTTGACCCAGACAAAAGCTACGATGAGCAAAAGGATATTTGGAAAATAAGTGGACACACGGTAAGAACCATGAACGTTACTCAATCGGCTGTTGGCGATAAAAACGGTCTCTGGTCTACTGTTATTGCTGCTATTGTGTTTGTATTTTAGCACCCGTTTCCCCAGTTGTAACCACCACCAGGCATAATCCTAAAATGTATGTTAATGCTCTAATTTTTCAGCATCTCGCGCGCGGCTTCTATTGTTTTTTCTGTAACCTTGATCCCACCAAGCATCCTACCCAACTCTTCGACTCGCTCATCATAGTTTAGTGCTTTAATTTGAACCCTTGTCTTATTACCCCTGAACGTCTTAGTAACCCTAAAATGTGTATCAGCAAATTTTGCAACCTGAGGAAGGTGTGTGATACAAATCACCTGATACCTCTTTGATAGATTCTTGATCTTGCGTCCAACTGTTTCAGCCACTGCCCCTCCGATTCCTGAGTCCGCTTCATCAAATATAAGTACTGATCCACCTTCCACCCTTGCAAGTATCTCTTTTAGTACAAGCATTATCCGAGAAAGCTCACCTCCTGAAACAACCCTTGTAAGAGGCTTTGGCTTTTCATCCGGGTTTGCAGAAAAAAGAAACGAGACCCTCTCAAAACCAAGTTCTGATATTGGTTTCTCCTCAAATTCTACGAGTAACTTACCACTTTTTATACCGACCTCCCCTAATTCTTTAGAAACTGCCAACATTAGTCTTCCGGCTGCCTGACGTCTTTTTTCCGATAGCTCACGTGCACAATTATTGAGTTCTGATTCAACTCGTTCGAGATCTTTCTTGAGGGCTTCTATTCTTTCCCCACCTCCCGATATTCTTCCTAGTTCTTCTTCTAAGCTTTTTCTCTTTTCAAGAATTTCAATAATGCTTCCACCATACTTCCTTTTAAGCTTTTTTATCTCTTCGAGTCTAATCTCTATTGAGCTCAACCCGTGGGGATCGAAGCTTATATTTGAGGCATAATCCCTGAGTGTAAATGCAGCATCTTGAATCTCGATATTGCCCTTCTCAATTGATTTTGCCACTTCGACTAAAGCGGCGTCTATTTTTGCAACTTCCTCAATCTGATTACGAATCCTTTTAAGGATGTCAGTTACAGCTTTCTCTCCTTCATAAAGAATGCCGTAGGCGTTATTGGCCACCGAAAATAACCTCTCTGCATTAGCAAGCTTTTTTCTTTCTTCTTCAAGTCTCTCATCTTCTCCCAGCTCCAGTCTAATACTGTCTATTTCGTTACACTGGAACCTTAAGAAGTCCTCTCTTTCGACCTTATTCTTTTGGTCTCTTTCTAGCTCCTCAATCTCCCGTTTCAGCTTAGTTGTTTTATGATATAGATCAGAAACCCTTTCAGTAGGGCTCTTGAGTACTCCAAATTCATCCAAAACTCCGAGATGCCTTTCTTCTTTTAGAAGGGTTTGATGCTCGTGTTGACTGAATATATCTACAAGTCCCTCTACGATCTGCTCAAGCAAGTTAAACGTAGTTATGCTTCCATTAATATACACACGACTTCTGCCTGCACGGGAAATAACACGCTTAATGACTACTTCATCCCCATTAGATTCAAATCCCAATGAGATAAGCTTATCTTTTAATTCCTTTTTTTTACTAATATCGAAAAGGGCTTCAATTAGAGCCCCCTCCTTTTCCGATTTTATAAGATCAGAAGAAGCCTTTTCGCCAAGGATGAGATTTATTGCCTCAACAATGATTGACTTTCCCGCCCCTGTTTCCCCTGTAAGGATGTTTAGGCCTTCGCCAAAACTAACAGTGAGCTCATCTATGATGGCGAAGTTTCTCAAAGTGAGTTCAAGAAGCATTTACCTTAGAATGATGCAAGATGCATGAATGTTACATCCATCCTGTATCCTGCATCGCGCATCCTGTATCCTGAATACTTGCCTTTACTCAAGGAAGCTTTTTAACATTCCCCCGATCTCTGAATCCTCAAGCTTCTCAAGAGCTCTTTTTTCAATCTGCCGTATGCGTTCGCGAGTAAGACTGAAATACTTTCCTATTTCATCCAAAGTATAAGTGGTTTCAAATCCGATTCCGAATCTCATCTGCAGTATCTTCTCCTCCCTAGGAGTAAGGGTCGAAAGAGCACCTTTTATCTTTTCAGTAAGTGTTGATTTTGCCACCGCTGTATCAGGTGTTGGAGAACCTTCATCTGGTATAAACTCAAGAAGTGTTGTTTTTTCCCCATCTAGTATGGGCGAATCTAGACGGACGACATCCTTTGTGGCATCAAGTACCCTCTTTACACCCTCTATAGAAATCCCTGATTTCTCCGCGATTTCTTCGGGCATCGGTTTCCTACCCATTTTTTTATGAAGCATTGAGCTTACCCTGTGTACCTTGCTTGCTTGCTCCAAAACGTAGACTGGAACCCTTATAGTTCTAGTCTGATCAAGGAGTGCCCTTGATATTGCCTGATGTATCCACCACGAAGCGTATGTAGAAAACTTAAATCCCTTAGTGTGATCGAATCTCTCTACCGCCCTCATAAGCCCCACATTCCCTTCCTGTATAAGGTCTGGAAGTGGGAGCCCGCGAGCCATGTATCTCTTTGCGATGCTTACTACGAGCCTTAGATTTGCCTTCACAAACCTCCCCTTAAACCCTCTTGCTCTATTAAGATAGGCCCTTGTAAGAACGCTAAACCTCTTTACTCGCTTAGGTGTGATTCTCAACTTAGAATTCATTCTTCTTGATAAGGTTTTTCTATTAAAAAGGCTTACCCCGCTTTCTATGTTTCTCTGAGTTATCCCCTCAAGCTCTGTCACTAAATCCTCCAAGCAATCTCCGAGTTCTTTATTCAGTATCTTTTCAAGGATTTTCTTTACCTCTCTTGCCCTAGCCTCACACTTTTTAATCTTTGCAGAAACCTCGACCTCCTCCTTTGGTGTGAGAAGGGGTTCTGTTCCCATCTCTCTAAAGTAGACCTGAAGTAATCTGAACTCTTCGTCTGGAGTCCATTGACTCACCTTCTTTTCACCCGTCTCACCCTTCTGGGATTCTAGTTGTAGTTCGAACTCGGGTTCTGCAATCTCAGGTATAATCTTATCCTCAATATCTATAGGTATGAAAATATCCTCTTCTCCAATTATCGCATCAATCTCGCCAATTCCATATTCCTGATAGGTATCTTCTGAACCCTTGTTTTTTGACTTTGGGCGACCCCTCTTTCTTTGTGACTTCATCTTATTCATCTGTTTTGACATATGAGGAAATACCCTTTTTTTTAGCATTGTCTTTTTCACTCAAATTCCCCCTTCAGTATTTCATTCAGCTTTAAGCCATTTCTCCCACCATCAATTAACTTATCGCATAGCGAGAGTAAAAAACCTACCTCATAACCTATGTTCTTATTTGTCCATTTCCATATATTATAAATTTTGTTGTAGTTAGCTCCTCAACACCCATTGGACCAAATGCATGAAGCTTTGAAGTGCTTATGCCTATTTCCGCTCCTAGTCCAAGCTCAAACCCGTCACTGAACCTCGTAGATGCATTTACCAAAACAGTTGAGGAATTTACGCCATTCAAAAAACTCTGGGCATTCGTATAGTTCTCAGTGATAATGGCTTCGGTGTGCATTGAGCCGTATTTTTCAATGTGAGATATGGCTTCATCTAGGTCCTTTACAACCTTCACGCTGAGTATGAGATCAAGATACTCTGCATACCAATCTTCCTCTGTAGCTTCCTTCATATGTGGAATAATCTCTCTCGTGCGCCTACAACCTCTAATTTCGACACCTGCTTCCTCAAGCGTTCTAACTATAGAAGGAAGAAAGGCCCCAGCAATCTTCTCATGTACGAGAAGTGTTTCCATTGCATTACAAACACCAGGCCGCTGTACCTTTGCATTAAAAGAGATTTTCCTAGCCATCTCTAGATCAGCACTTTCATCTGCAAAAATGTGACATACACCTTTATAATGCTTTATTACTGGAATCCTAGAGTTCTCTGACACAAACCTTATTAGTCCTTCACCACCCCTTGGGATTATAAGGTCTATATAGTCTTCAAGTTTTAGCATCTCTAGAACCGCCGACCGATCCACAACAGGGATTATCTGAATGGAATCTCCAGGAAGATCAGCTTTTTTTAGGGCATCCCTTAAAACAGTGCCAATCGCCATATTTGATCGTATCGATTCGGAGCCACCCCTCAGGATTACTGCATTTCCCGATTTGATACATAATCCCGAACCATCTGCCGTTACATTTGGCCTTGCCTCATAAATTATTCCAATCACACCAAGGGGTATCCTCATTCTTCCTACTAGAAGACCGTTTGGCCTTCTCCACATCTTCACAACCTCACCAACGGGGTCATGAAGGGACGCTATCTCCTTTAACCCATCTGCCATAGCTTTGATACGCGAGGGAGTGAGGGTAAGACGATCGAGAAAGGACGTTGAGAACCCCCTTGCCTTAGAATCTTCTATGTCCTTATTATTCTCATCAATTATAAAGCTCGACTGGGAAAGAAGTCCATCGGACATAAATAGGAGAGCTTGATCCTTTGAGCTGGAAGAGGCTTTCGCTAATATTCTAGAGGCACTTTTGGCTTTACTTGCAATATCAGTTATTAACTTAGTAATCTGAATCCCTTCAGAGATACCAGCAGTCTTAGTTTCCAACATATAGAATGAGATTAATCCTTTGCCTTATAAAACATCGGCTACTATTTTCGAATAATAGTATATCACGTGATATATTGTCAAGCACTTTTGTTTTCATTATTTTTATTAATCCTGAATACTTAAATCTGTAAGATTAAACAATTCCTTAGAATTTAGAGAGCTAAATAAAGGGAGTTAAAAATGCCTTTAATAAAGATTAGCAGCATAAGACTTAATTATGAAATAGATGGTAATGGACTAGCTCTAGTATTTATAAATGGCCTTACTATGGACGTGAATGGATGGTATTTTCAGGTTTCAGCCTTTACTGAAAGGTATAAGATTCTAAGATACGACTGCCGTGGTCAAGGACAATCAGATAAACCCGATATGGACTACAGCCAGGAGGTGCATGCCAACGATCTAAAAGACCTGATGGATAAGCTAGGCATTAAAAAAGCGCATATAGTTGGCATATCAAACGGTGGCATGATAGCCCAGCATTTCACACTAATGTACCCAGAGAAGGTCGGTGGTTTGGTTCTTGTTGATACATGCAGTTTCATTGACACCCTTCTTGAGCTAATTATTAAGACCTGGATAAGGGCAACGGAGATCGGAGGGAGCGAATTCAGATACGATATGGCGCTGCCAGCCCTCTTCGCTGAAAGTTATATAAAGGATAATATTGAGGCTATACAGGTTATGAGGGAAATCAACATAACAAATAACCCACCAAAACCCATCGTAAACCTTGCAAAGAGTTGTCTAAAACACAATATCAATGACCGCATCTCAGAGATTAAAGCCCCAACCCTTATAATTGTCGGCGAGGAAGACATACTTATTCCACTAAAATATTCGAAAATCTTGCATGAACAAATCAGGGGTTCAAAGCTCGTCATTATCAAAGATTGCGGCCACGTACCTCCAATCGAAAAGCCTGAAGAATTTAATAAAATTGTTCTAGATTTCTTAAAGGACCACGATAGACTTCTTGAGTAAAAATTATTTTGCTACTAGTAATACACAATATAATTAGTTAAATATCTGACTGGAACGAAAGTAAGGAGGTTTCAAATGAAAGCCGCAACCTATCATGGCGTTAGAGACATCAGGGTTGAAACAGTTCCCGATCCAAGGATTCAAGACCCAAATGATGTAATACTTAGAGTTACAAAAAGCGCAATCTGTGGCTCTGATTTGCATTTCTACCGAGGTCGTGTGCCTATGGATGAAGGTTTTATAGTCGGACATGAATTTATGGGAGTTGTAGAAGATGTTGGAAAAGGAGTTAAGTATTTTAAGAAAGGAGATAAAGTAGTAGCTCCCTTCTGGGTAAGCTGCGGGGTTTGCACGAATTGCCGAAACAATGTTCCGACATCGTGCACAGGGGGTGGTGGATGCTTTGGTTATGGAAAAGCCTTTGGGAATTTTCCCGGCGCTCAGGCTGAATACGTAAGGGTTCCCTTTGCAGATACCACACTTGAAAAAGTTCCAGAAGGCATTCCGGATGAAAAAATCTTATTTCTTGGAGACATCTTCGCTACAGGTTATTTCTGCGCTGAATGGGCAAATATAAAGCCTGGAGATATAGTTGCTGTATTTGGTGATGGTCCAATTGGACTTTTTGCTACGGCTTCGGCAAAGCTTTTTGGCCCCTCCTTGATAATAACAATTGGACATCATGATTTTAGACTCGATGTGGCGAAAAAAATGGGAAGCGATGTTGTGATAAATTCACATAAAGAAAATCCAGTTGAAAAAATTCTTGAAATAACAAATGGAAGGGGCGTGGATGCGGTTTTAGAATGTATCGGTTCTGAAACCACATTACTTGATGCTTTTAAAATAGTAAGACCCGGAGGAACTATTTCATTTGTTGGACTCTTTGTCCAGTCGGTGCCTATTCCAATGCTGGATTTTTATTTAAAAGACCTTACCCTTAGAGGAGGAGTCTGTCCGGCAAAGAACTATATTTCAAAGCTCATGCCCCTTGTTGAAAAAGGAAAAATCAACCCGACTGCTGTAATCACTCACGATCTACCCCTAAGTGACACCCCGAGGGGATATAAGCTTATGGACAGTAAAGAGGAAAAAGCGATAAAAGTCGTGCTTACACCGTAAGAACCTTGATCATTGAAAACAAAGTAAATTGGTGTGTATCAGGGACTATATTATCACAATCTCACGATAGCTCTTCAAGTAATATCTTAGCCTCTTTTAAATCTCTAGTGTCAAACCCCTCCGTAAACCAGTTGTAAATCTCGGCTAATATCTGCCTTGCTTCATCTTTCTTGCCCTGATTATTTAACAGACGGCTCAAGCTCATAGCCGCTCGTAGCTCTAAAGACTTCGCACTCTGGCGGCGTGCAATTTCAATTGCCTGACGAAAACATGCTTCAGCCTCCGTATGGGCTTCCCCGACGAATTCATCGGGGATCAAACCCACCCCTACAGCCTGCATCAGTATTAACTCTCCCTTAAGCCGATATAGCTCAGCTTCGTAGTAACGCTCCCCATTTTTGTGCACTATATCAAGAGCCTCTGCCAGTACTGCAAGTCCCTCCTCTACCTGTCCCGTTTTACCATATGCTTCAGCCAGTAGGGCGAGCCAATATGACCGGTACAACTCTGCTCCCGTGGACTGCCAGGAAGCCAGACCCTGGCGCATCTGCGCAATTCCCTCTTCTCCTTGCCCCTGCTCAGCCAGTGCCCACCCCAGGAGGATAATTCCCATCCCTAAGATAAACCCAAACCCACCCTCATTCGAGAGTGTGACGGATGCCTCTGCGTGTTCTTGAGCTGCGTGTCCCTCTCTGCGGAACTGATGGAGAAAGGCAACAATGTTCAGAGCAATAGCTAGGCTATAGGGGTGAGATAACTCTTGAGCAAGGGTCACCGCTTCGTGACCCCTCTTCAGAGCCTGGTCTGGATAGCCTAGATGCCACAGGGCCCAGGCTGTCCAGAATAGACAAGCTACTCCAGGGTCTTGACCATAGAGGAGGGTATGGGAGCTGTGCTGTCGAGGATTGTAGAGGGCAATCCCTTGCTCTACGTGCTCACGAGCCAGAGCTATCTTTCCTTGACAAAACAAGGTTGCCCCTAATAAATAATGGGCATGCAGGAGTAGCGCGGGCTCTTGCATGCTCTGGGCCAAACGCAGGCACTGTTCTCCCAGCTTGTGTGCTGTTTGAAACTCCGCCCGCGCTATATAATAGCCACCCAATCCCCGTAGCACTGGGAAGAGTTGAGGAGTTTCGCCTATCTGCTGAGACAGTTCTCGCGCTCGGGCATAGACTCTTTCCACCTCGGGAGATGCAAAACCCTTAGTGATCCTAAGCGGAGCGCCCAGGGCGATTTGCAGTGTGAGCTCTTGCTGAGTCCGATCGTGTGTGTCTGGCAGAGTCTTCAGCAACTCCAGTCCCTTAGTGAGGTGACTGACAGCCTCAATATTGGCTGAACGCTGGACAGCTCTCTGACCTGCCCTTTGCCAGTAGACAATAGCCTGCTCTCTAAGGCCTGCATCCGTGTAGTGATGGGCAAGAAGTTCAGGCTGGGTCTCGACGGTTTCTGGAAATCGCTCCTCCAAAGCCTGCCCAATCTTCTTATGATACTGCTGCCTTTTGCTCCTCAGCAACGACTGATAGGCTGCTTCCTGAATCAGGGCGTGTTTGAAGAAGTACCTAGTCTGAGGTGGAAGACCCTTCTGGTAGAGAAGTCCTGCTTCCACTAACTTGTCTAACCCTTTCTGCAAAGTCACCTCGTCTAGAGGTGAGACGGCCTTGAGTAACTCATAAGTAAACTCCCTACCCAGTGTAGCTCCTAGTTGCGCCACCTCTTTGACCGTCGCCAACCGATCAAGCCTTGCCATAAGTGAGTCGTGCAGTGTGGAGGGAATCGCAAGCGGGGGCAGGGAACCCGTAAGTTCATACTGGCTATCTCCTTCCCTTAGCAACCCCGACTCCAGCACTATCTTGGTCAACTCTTCCACAAAAAGAGGCACTCCATCGGTCTTGGCCACAAGCTGCTGAACCACCTCAACCGGAAGAGTCTTGCCTCCTGTCATCCTCTCGACCATTACCTCTACCTGTTTACGAGTTAAGCGATTTAGAGTGATCTGTGTCAGATGCGAGCGCATAGCCCAAGGTGGACTAAAATCCGGGCGAAAGGTGAATAGAGTAAAGACCCGGGCCGTAGGCACCTGCTCCACAACGAGGCTTAGATACTCAAGCGTTGAGGGGTCTACCCAGTGTAGGTCTTCCACAACACGCAACACGGGCTGCTTCTCCGCCTCCTTAAGTAGCCAGGACAGCAAAGCTTCCAGGGTCTTCTGCTTCTGCCTCTGGGGACTCAGGTCGAGAGGTGAGTAGCGATCAGAAAGCGGGAGAGAAAGCAGAGAGGCAAAAAGCGGCACTGTCTCCTGTAGTGGCATAGCATGCTGTGCCACTACCAAAGCCCTCTCAAGTTTGCGCAGCTTCTCTTCGGGGGAATCTTCCTTCCTAAACAGCAGCCGCTCCAAATGATCAATCACAGGATATAGGGCACTGTTCTGGTAATAGGGTGAACAGCGGCTCTCTATCCTCACATGCGACTCTCCCGCCAAGTGCTCTTTCAATGCCTGCACTAGACGTGATTTACCGATACCTGCCTCCCCATTGAGTAACACCACCTGTCCCTCCCCTTCCTTTACCCGCTCCCACCGCTCCAGCAAAATCCTTAACTCCTGCTCTCTTCCAACCAGCGGTGTTAGCCCTTTAGTGACAGCTAGTTCGAAGCTGCTCTGGACACCACTCTCATGAAGCACTCGGTACACTTCAATCGGCTGTGAGAGACCTTTTAGGGTATGGGAGCCTAGTGCTTGGCAAGCAAAATACCCCTGGATAAGATGATAGGTAGCAGAGCTAACCACTATTGTATTTGGCTCGGCTATCCCTTGCAGCCGAGCTGCAATGTTCGGGGTCTCGCCCACTATAGCCATTTGTTCGCGCCTTTCTCCTCCTCCCATCTCTCCAACAACCACCAGGCCAGTGTGAATCCCCAAGCGCACGGCCAGTCTGACACCTATGTCTCCCTGTAGGCGAGTATTAAGCCTTCCTATTTCTTCCAAAATCCCTAGTCCTGCCCTCGCCGCTCTCTGGGCGTCGTCTTCGTGTGCTAAGGGATAACCAAAGTAGACAAGCAACCCATCGCCTAGATATTGCGCAATATGCCCTTCAAAGTGGCTTATATCCTCTGCACAAACCTCTTGATAGGCACGCACCACATCGCGAAGCTCTTCGGGGTCAAGTTGTTCTGAGAGGGCCGTAGAGCCTACCAAATCACAAAACATTACCGTTAACTGGCGGCGCTCGCCTTCAGGCGTAGATTTATCTTCCCGTTTATCTAACTGTATATCTCTCTTGGTGGATTTGGGAACAGGACTTTGCCCCGTAAGGGGAGTTCCGCATTCACCACAAAACTTGGCGCTTGGCAGATTCTTAGACCCACAAGTCTGACAGTAGGTCTTAAGCAGAATGCCACACTCAATGCAAAACTTGGTTCCCTCCGGATTTTCAAAACCACAGCTTCGACATTGCATTCCTTAACCCCGGGGCATGATATAGACTTACTATATTATTTTCATGTTGTTTGAACATAATATAGATTACTCTCTCTTAACTACGTCCTCTAATTACGATTCTAGTAAATTTCATATATGAATACAAGGAAAAATCTCGCATTATCCCGTTGTATGCATAAATCTAAATTTTTTTCTTATAACTTACTACTTCAAAACCCCTTCCCTTCTTAGTCTCTCAATTGTAATCTCAAAAGCTTTAACCGTTCTTTCCACATCCTCATCTGTATGAGCAGAGCTTACAAGGCCACCGAGGTGGAAAATATCCACCCCTTCGGTGAGCATTGACAACTGAAAGAGTCGAGCAAGGTTTTTCTCAGCTCCCATTTTAAGCACCTCGGGCGGAAGCATTGGATGTCTAATATCCCCACCAGTGAAATTTCTAGGTGATATTCCTAGAGCTAGATGAAATACAGAGCTGTCACCGTACACGCAGCCTCTAACCTCATAAGCTTTAATGATCTCATTTAAAGCCTTTCTTATTTCCGCTGCCCTGTCTGCAGCCTCTTTTTGTGGAATTCCAGTTGAAGCTATATCCAAACACGCAATCCCAGCAGCAGCAGACACGGGATTAGCATTAAACGTTCCCTGATGCTTAATCTTCTTTTTCTGATTTCTCTCTTCATCCACACTGAATTCAAGGGGTTCCAATATATCTTTTCTCCCTGCAACAGCGCCCCCTGGAAATCCTCCTGCAAGTATTTTTGCAAGCGTTGTTAGGTCTGGAATTATTCCATAAAGCCCCTGAGCACCTCCTGGAGACCACCTGAAACCTGTCACGACTTCATCAAAAATAAGAAGCACATCGTACTTTTTTGTAACTTCTCTTAGCCTTTCAAGAAACCCATCTGGAACCGGCACCTTAGCCCAGGAGCCACCAGTTGGCTCAATTATCACACCTGCTATGTTTTTATCGTTTTTTAAGACCCCTTCAAGAATAGACAAATCAGATGGAAGAGCAATTACAGTTTTTAAAACCTCATCTGGAATGCCGACAGGGGGCAATTCCCAGGGTGGTCTTTCTCCGACTGCTAGATAATCTTGCCATCCATGAAAGTGCCCATGGAATTTTATTATCTTGCTTTTTCCGGTGAAAGCGCGAGCGATTCTTAGAGCAAGAAGCGTTGCTTCAGTGCCAGAGCTTGTAAACTTCACTCGTTCAGCCGATGGAACAAGCCTTTTTACTATCTCACCCCATTTTATTTCAAGCTCACTTGAGCCCCCATAATGCGTTCCTTTAAGAACGGCTTCCCTCACAGCATTAATCACCTCCTCTCTCCCATGCCCTAGGAGAAGCGCACCGTGCCCCATTGCAAAGTCTACATATTCATTCCCATCAACATCCAATTTCCTCGAACCCTTTCCTTCAGTTATATAGGTTGGAAAAGGAAGAATAAATCTCGTGTCGTGTGTTACTCCACTTGGAAAGATGTTGAGTGCTTTTTCGTATAGAGCCTTTGATTTAGGCCTTTGTCTTATGTATGTATCTTCAATCATCAAAACGTCTCCTTTTACTAGGTGGTAGGAGCGGCTTCCAGCCAGGTCCCCCGGTTTAACCGGGGGATGGGGGTCGCGCCAAGCCTGTCCTGAG
>JAHFBK010000068.1 GCA_023250035.1 Candidatus Dadabacteria bacterium | reverse complement strand
GCCCTTTTGTCTTGTGGGTAAGTATCAATAAATCTCTGAAATTCGAGAATCGCTTCCTCAAATTTTCCTTCTCTATAATAGGATTCTGCTACCCGGTATAAAGCCTCAGGGGATTTAGCTGGGGGAGAACCTGAGAATGCTCCTTTTTTCTCTAGCACATCCATTCTTTTTTTTAGCTTTGAATTAGACTGTTGCAGATTATTTATTTGACTTTTAAGTAGTACAATATCTTGAGATAACAGTTCCGTCTCAGCCTCAAGCTTGGCCTGCTTTTCGGACATCTCCTTTATATGCTCTGGAGTAGCAGCACATCCAAAAAGCATAGTAGAAATAGCTAAGGTAAAAACAAATTTGAGTCTCATCAGAGGATTTTATATACGGATTATGCATATCATAAAAAAGACTTAATATCAACAAAAAATTTCCTTCCACATAAACAGCTTCCAATACCCTCATTAATTCTATCTGAGATTCACAATTCAGTAGATTTCTCTATATCCCGTTCGTATGAGGCAGATACTGCTTAGTGACCACATCTCACTTAGGCTTGGAGCGCGAAAAGGTCGAAGTTTATTAAAACTAGTTTTAGAGAAACGAAAAGTTGATTAACTGATCTTAAGGCATATGTTTTTTGTATATATAATTAGTCCATAACTGATTTTAAAAATAGCCATTTTAATGGATTATTAACTAGATTTTACACTTAGCAGGTAATTTTATAACAATCCAAATACACATTATCCCTCTGGATTTTTAACAACCTTCCATTTCTGATAAAGCTCAGCGTCAGCCCGCTGCATACCCAATATAGTTAATGACGAAACCTTTTCATTGGCTGTTTCAACTTCTACTCTGTATCCCGTTTTTACGTCTTTTAGCTTATCCGGAGAAGCATTGAATTCATATTCCCTTCGGCTCATATCTTCTTTTACTATGATCATATCATCACCAACTAGAGTAACTTCACCTATTATGATTTCCGGAAAACCTACAGCATTCGCCGCCACCTGCTTTGTTTGGTGCTTCAATGTAGCAAACAAACTCAGTCCACCAAGGATAAGCCCCGATGTTATAAGTACAGATAAAAGTAACCTTCTCATTTATCTTACCTCCTTCATTCATTATTTTATCGTTTTATCTATTTGTATTGGCAATGTCTATGCCAAATATTACTCTATTTAATGTTTATAGGAGGTTGTGCATAGAAGGATCATTAAGAGAAATAAAAATGTGTAATAACACACTGTGCAAACTGTGTAATTATCCACATGATTTGCTGAATTTAGTTGCTCACCCTGCTGGTACTGAAATTACCTCGACCTTTACCCTCGTTATTCCACTTCTAACCATTCCGATAGATTTAGCCGCTGCATAAGAAAGGTCTATTATACGTCCTTTTATATAGGGACCACGGTCATTTATTTTTACTATAACACCTCTTCCGTTTTTCAAGTTAACAACTCTAACTTGTGTTCCCAGGGGTAAGCTCCTATGAGCAGCCGTGTAGTTGTGCATATTGAAACGCTTACCGCTTGCCGTTTTTTTACCGTGAAAGTTAGCACCATACCATGAACCAACGCCGATTGTAGAGTAGTTTTTGAGTGAGTGATTTTTTTTGACATTTTTTCCATAAATATGTGTACACAAAAAGAAGAATGGGAAAGTTAGTAAAGCCAGAAAAAGTGATACATTTTTTGCTAATTTTTTCATACCTCTATCCATTGGCTTAAACCGTAGTGGCTTCAGATTATAACAGTATGAACCTCGATCAAGGTGTTAGAGAAGAAGCTCCTCTGCTTAGACAACCCAGTCACAATATGCTGCTTTTTTCCTATTCTTTGGTATTTTACGTATATATTAGGCAACGACCATGCCAGCCGGTTTAATATCGTTAATCTCTAATGTTTACAAGAGGTTTCAAATAAAAAAGTCATTAATAAAAATAAAAATGCACCTTGCTGTGTAATAATACACTGTAAAAGCTGTGCAAAATTACACAAAAATGGCAAGAGGGCGTATCAATATCCCACCTTAATCTTCTTATTGAGATGGCACAGAACTTGCACTATTCATGTAGTTAACCACATTCACACGAGGACCTGACTATGCACTATTTGGTAAAAACAGGTAGAATTTTTATTAGATCTACCAATTATGCTAATGAGAGGGTCTTTAACTTGACGCTGAGTAAACAGATCACTCTGGGTTATGCTTTAATGTTTTTTCTTATGATATTTATAAGTGGGCTTTCTATCTATAGCATCTATAAGCTGGATAAAGCAGCATCGAATATAGAAGGACGACATAGCACATTATTGAACCTTCTTTCAAGTAAAGAAAAAGAAACAGAAACGCAGAAAAATTTCGGCTTTGGAAACGAGATGCTGAAAGAAGCTGTAAAAATCATAGATGAACAAATAAAATACACCTACACAAACACCTTCACGATAGTAGGAATAGCCCTTTTATTTGGTGGAATACTAATTTTGATGATTCCAAGAGTAATCACAAAACCTGTTTCCCAGCTAGTTAATGCTACAAAATTGGTTGCTTCAGGAACTTACTCATATAGAGTAAAGAAACTAACTGGGAGCAATGAGATTTCTATGCTCAATCAAGCCTTCAACAACATGCTTGAGAAAATTGAGTATCATCATAATGAACTTGAGAAGATAAACGAGAAAAATTTGAAGCTTCTTGAAGAAACAAGAAGGTTTAATGAGGTGCTCGAAGCAAAGGTAGAAGAAGCAACAAGAGAGATAAAAGAAAAACATGAAGAACTCATAAAGGCAGAGAGACTTGCTATAATAGGAGAGATTGCAACAGGAATCGCTCATGAAATCAGAAATCCTCTTTCAGGGATTGCCGTGGCATTAGAACTCATGAAAAATGAAACTCAAAACCCAGAGGAGCATAAGCAGACGATTTCTGACATCCTAAGAGAGATAAGCAGACTCGAACACATAATAAAAGACCTACTTAAATTTGCGCATCTTTCATATCCTCAGAGTTTAACTCTAATCGAGTGTGAACCGAATGAAATCGTAGAAAGATCCCTTGGCTTAATATATATAAAAGCTAAAGAAAAAGGAATCGACGTTGAGAAGAAACTCAACTGCAGCGAGCGGTTCAAAGTAGACCCCGAGCAGATTCAGCAGGTAGTTATAAACCTTCTAATCAACGGCGTTGAGGCTATGGATAAACCAGGAAGGCTCACTATCGAAACTGGAAGTTCTAATGGTCATGTACTAATAGAGATTTCAGACACAGGCTGTGGTTTTTCTGAAGAGGATAAAGAGAAAATCTTTCGACCCTTTTATTCAAACAAGGAGTATGGCACAGGGCTAGGTCTTCCCATCTCTCGGAGAATTGTTGAAATACATAAAGGCAAGATTCTTGCTTCGAGTGAAAAAGATAAGGGGTCTAGATTCACTGTTATAATTCCTACAAATTTGTGAATAAGGACTTAAGCCTATATTTAAGAGCAATGTAATTAAATGAATTTTGATCTATAGGTAAGAAGTGAGTGAACTTATCTTAATAGTGGATGATGAAAAATTCCTCTGCCGACAATTAGAGAAAGCTCTTTCTCAAGAAGGATATAGCGTGATTTCTGCATCCACAGGAAAAGAGGGGACTGAAATTGCCAAGAAAGAAAGTCCCGCTGTGATTCTTCTTGATTTAAAACTTCCCGACGCGGACGGTCTTGAGATTCTTCAAATCATAAGCACACTTGAGCCTCATCCTACTACAATTATAATGACCGCCCATGGAAATATTGAAGTAGCCGTATCCGCAATCAAGATTGGTGCTTATGATTTTATCGAGAAACCCTTTCATGTTGATAAGTTAAAAGTCATAATAAGAAACGCAATAAGTGCCATTGAGCTTAGAAGGAATCTCAACACTGCAACAAGTAGAGAACAAGAGAAATACGGATTTAATTCTCTTATAGGAAAAAGCGAAGCTATAAAAGAGATTATATACCTGTTTCAAAAATTAGCGGATACCGATCCTAAGACGATTCTTATTACTGGAGAAAGTGGTACAGGAAAAGGTCTTGCTGCAAGGATCCTTCATTATAACGGGGTAAGAGCAGAAAAACCTCTCATAGAATTAAACTGCGCTGCCATTCCGGAAACACTTCTAGAAAGCGAGCTATTCGGCTATGAACCGGGTGCTTTTACAGATGCAAAGAAGATGAAAAAAGGGATTTTTGAGCTAGCAGATGGTGGAACAATCTTTCTCGATGAAATCGGTGATATGGGTCTTGGTCTTCAGGCAAAGCTTATAAAGGTAATTGAAGAGAGAACATTCAGGAAGATTGGAGGAACAAGGGATATAAAAGTGGATATAAGGGTGATTGCTGCAACTAACCATGATCTCAAGGAGTTAGCAAGCAAAAACCTTTTCCGTGAGGATTTGTATCATCGCTTAAATGTAATAAACGTCAAGATGCCACCACTTAAAGAGAGAAAAGAGGATGTTCCACTCCTTACCGATTACTTTGTTACATATTTCAATAGTGAGGCTCACAGGGATATAACCTATATTCCAGAGGAACTAAGAGAGGCATTCTTGAATTACCATTGGCCAGGAAACATCCGTGAACTTAGAAACACAATTGAAAGGGCGGTGCTTTTAAGTGAAGGCAAACAAATAAATCCTAGACATGCTCAGCTTGAAGAAACTACCGGAACTGAAATAAAACTCGAGAAATCTGAGGGTAGGATGATTCTAGAAATCCCTCTTGATGACGCATCACTCACAAAGATAGAGGAGAAGATTATCAGAGAAGCATTAGACCTAAATGATTGGAATCAGAAAAAGACCGCCGAGATGCTTGGCATTACTCGAGAAGTTCTAAGATACCGAATGAAAAAAATGGGATTGCTGGATTAAATACTCACCTATTTCTTACTTCTTCCCGAAAATAAAATTAAGAATCAAGGACAGAATTATGCTTATTAGAATCGATGTAACAACGGGAAAGTAAATGGTTATACCACCGCGTTTTATATAGATGTCTCCGGGCAGCCTCCCGATGTATGGTAATTTGGGGGCTATGATTATTAATAATCCGAGAAGAGCAAAGAAAATGCCCAGAAAAATGAGCACCTTCCCAAAAGGCTGAATTTCCATCCCTCTTTAAACCATGTATAACGGCTTTAAAAGAACTCTTACTACCTCATTTCATATTTCTCGTATTCTGCCACAATTCCCTCTAAAACCTTAATTGCGTCAGAGTAATTTCCTAAAATTCCAAGCGCAATTGCAGAACCGGATTTTAGAGCGATAAGCTGATCGACTAGAAGCCCATCAAGGAAAAGACCTTTTTGAAACCACTGAAGCGCTGTTTTACCGTCCCCTCCTTTGAGGAAACAAATACCTATCATCATGTAGGACTCCCAAACTTTATAACCTTCCATTATAGATTTTCTGAACTCCGAGGCGGCTTGCTCAAACATCATCTTATCTTTATGCATCATCCCTAGCTCAAAGAATTCGCTTTTTCCTATCTTATTTAACGTTGCTGAGCTTAAACCATTTAGCTCGGAAGTAACTTCTCTCCTTTCCTCAACCTCCTGATTATCACCCTTATTATTGAGTACACCCAATACTTCAGCCTCACCTTCTTTTATCTCTTCTAACTGTGTCTTATCCACAGCTTCCATCTCAGATATGTTGCTGTAATCTAGCGTAAGTTGGGAGGATATTTCCTGGTGATCACTGAAGTGGGTTGGGGAACCTTCTAATTCTTTAGCATTATCCTCTTCATCTAAAACATTTTCTAGATTGCCATCCTTGTTCTTACCATATTTATCAACTTGGGAATGATACTGATCTGATAATGAAAATTCTTCTATTTCCTCTACATTAACCAACTCTTTCTGAATCACCAACTCTTTTTGTACCTCATGAGGGTTTTGAATTTTTAACTCTTTTGTATTTTTCCCCTGATTCATATAATCAATTGCTTCAGGATCAAGAGGGTCAAGACTGAGAATCTCCTTATACGCTTCTTTAATATCAGCATATTCACCTTTTAACTTATAAGCACTGGCAAGCCTTCTTAAATAAATTTTCTCCTTCTCTATATCTCCAAGAGCACGATAAACCTCGATTGCCTTTTTAAGAATTTTAAAATCATAAGGGTTAGATCTTAGCATTCTTTCATAAATATCAACCGCCTGATTCACTGCCCCATCTTCAACATTGAACTCAGTAAGTCTTCTGAGAGCCAACTCATCTTTTGAATCCATGTTTAAAATGCGTTCATAAAGCTTCTGAGCCTTGTCAATATGAGAGGATCGTTTCAGTATATCGGCAGCCCTATGCAGGAGGTCTTTTGCGGCATCTGATTTCCCTTCATCATAGTAGTAATGATCAGCAAGCCTCTCAATAGAAGAAATATCTTCTGGGTTTGCTAATACCATCTTTTTCAAAACCTCAATACCTTCTTTTACCATCTTCTTGTCTTGACAGAGTTTAAATGCTGCTTGGAGAAAACCCAAAGCCTCGCTCTTTAGATTTTTTTGTAAAAACAGCTCCCCGAGTTTTAGGTGTACGTTAAATAATCCACTATCCAAGTTTATAATCGTCTTGTAAACGGATATGGCAAAGTCAATGAACCCATCCTTTTCATAGAGTTCGGCAAGCCTAAAATAGGTTTTTATGGCTTCTTGATTATCACCTTTTTTAGACTGAAGCTCAGCAATCTTCTGTAGTGCCCTTGTATCCTTGGGGTTGAGTCTTAGTAACTTTTGGAGTTCTTCTATAGCTTTATCATAACGGCCTGAACGAGTTAATTGTAATGCCTCTTTTAGAATCCTCTCTTTATCTATCTCTGACATGTGGAAAGTAGATTTCCTTCTAGTATTGTTTAACGATAAAGCAAATGAATTTACAAGTCAAATTACTTAAAATACTCGAAATTCTCAATGCCGAATTATTTTAGTAGATACTATGATGATTTCCTTTACAGAAAATTCTATAGTGGTATGATTTAGTTATAGTAGGCTGAAACAGCCTGAACAACTCTTAAAACGGAAATTCAGAAAGAAGGGTTATTAGAATTTTAGATAAACATGATTTAATCTTGTAAGTATATAGGTTCGCATCTCATATGTATGGAATAGGAAGGCCTTAGGTTATGAAGCCGATTGATACGAAGGAGACCTTGCCATGACACCTCCACCCATTCGACCATCCACTCAACCAAGGCTCGTTCAAGAACAGCGTCTTATACTTACACAAGAGTTACAGCTTTTCCTTAAGCTTATTCAAATGACAACACTTGAGCTCAGGGAATATCTTGAAGAACAACTAATCGAAAATCCGTTACTGGAGGAAGCTGAAGAAAAAAACACAGAGAACACAGATTCTAACGAGCCAGATTTTGAGTTTAAACCTGATGAAAATATGCTCCTCGGTAGTAGAGAGAGAGATTATAAATCCTTTAAAGAGTTTATCGAAGAAGGAGACGAAGAAATTCCATGGGAAAACAAATTGAGTGCACCCGAGTCGCTTTTAGACTACCTAAAATGGCAGCTTGCTCTTTCAGATTTCTCTGACGAAGAAAAACACATTGCTTTCATTATAGTTGGCAATACAGACGAAAACGGTTACCTAGAGATAGGACTAGAGGAAATCGCCCAACTACTTGCTAAGCATCAAATTGAATCAATTCCTAACCAATTAATCAATAACGCATCGGAAGATGAGAAGAAGGTGTTCTATGAAAATCTCATAAATACGGATAGGAGTTACATTGACAAAGTCGAAAGCGTATTAAAAAAGATGCAATCATCCTTTGACCCCCCGGGGGTTTGCGCAAGAGACCTCAAGGAGTGCCTTAAGATCCAAGCCGAGCAGCTAGGATATAACGGCGGTGTTCAAAATGTTAATAAAATAATAGATAGTTTTTTAGAAGAGGTCGCAATTAGAGACTACAAAAAAATTGCTGATGCTCTTGGAGTTTCAACAGAAGAAGTGGAGCAGGCAACTTCAGTTATTTCATCATTAGAACCCAAGCCTGGAAGGCCATTTTATTTAAAGGATACGGCAAAGTACATTGTCCCAGATTTTTATGTTTACAAAGTAGGAAATGATTTACATATACAGCTAAATCGAGATTTCCCAAAAGTAAGGATAAGTCATTATTACGAAACTCTTTTTAAGCGGGGAGCAAGCATCTCAGCGGATGTAAAGAAATACATAAAGGAAAAATTAGAAGCCGCGCAAAGAATAAAAAATTGCCTCGAAGAGCGAGAAAAAATGGTCAACAAGATTATAAAAAAGATCGTCGAGCACCAAAGAGATTTTTTTGAATACGGTAGGGAGCATCTAAAACCTTTAAGACTTAAAGACATCGCACGTGATAAAAACATTAATGTTCATGAATCTACAGTAAGCCGGATAACGAGTAGAAGGTACATTCACACACCTCAGGGGATCTTAGAACTTAAATCACTTTTCTCTAGGGGGATAGAAACGTTTGATGGTGAAGAAATATCTTTTGAAAAAATAAAGACACTTATTAAAGATATAATCACCACTGAATCACCCGAAAGCCCATACTCGGATGAAGATATAGCGAAGATGCTTGAGAGAAGAAACATAAAAATCGCACGGAGAACTATCGCAAAATATAGAAAAATACTAAAAATCCCCTCTTCCTCAGAGAGGGTCGCAAAAAAAGGAAAAGACCATGCAAGTTACAGTAACAACAAGACATATAGAACAAAGCAGAGCTGAGCACCTGAGAACCCATATCTTAAGAAAGATAAAAAGGGTAGAAAGATATATTAGAGCGGAGCGAAACCCTTCGGAGGTGAAGGTAGTCCTTTCGATGGAGAAATTTAGGAACATAGCTGAGATATTTGTAAATAGCGGCGATCTTAAAACTACCTCAACTGTGGAAGCCGATGATATGCGCTCTGCGATTGACAGGGCAATTGATAGCATTATAAATCAACTTAAAAGACTCACTGAGAAAAAGATTAAAACAAAAAGAAGGATAGGTATGAGATCGAAAGAGGAAATCGCTTCACTATCTCGGAGCCAACCATCGAGTACAATTGAAGACGATACTTATAATATTAGAGTTGAAAAAACACAATCCAAGCCGATGTCAGTTGAAGAAGCAATACTACAATTAAAGGTATCAGGAATGGATTTTTTAGTATTTCTAAATAGCGAAAGTGGTATGATTAATGTCGTATATAAAGGAAAGGGGGGAGGTTTAAGCTTAGTTACTCCCCGGTAAACCTAAGCAGTAATTATGACAAAAGATATAAAAATAGTAGATGCTTTAAAGAAAGAGTCTGTTATTCCATATCTTCAGTCAAAGACAAAACCTGAAGTGATAAAGGAAATTGCAGATTGTGTGACATCCCTTTACTCTAATATAAATTCTGAGAGACTAGTTGAGGTTCTAATGGAGAGGGAAAAGCTATGTAGCACTGCTGTTGACGCTGGCGTAGCGATCCCTCATGGTAAACTCAGCAGTCTCCCAAACATAATTGCTGCGTTCGGAAGGAGCCTCGAAGGAATTGATTTTGAATCTCTTGACGGTAAGTCCACTCATCTTTTTATACTGCTTATAGCCCCTGAAAACTCGTCAGGCTCACACCTTAAGCTTCTTTCAAGAATATCTAGACTCTTCAAAGACACCAACTTTCGATCTCGAATCATGGAAGCCAAATCTCAAGACGAGATCTATGAAATTATAAGTGAAGAGGATGAAAAGTATTAAACTAGGCACTAGCCTTGATGTTCGAGAACTCTACAGCACTTGGGGAGGAGAGCTTGAGATCAAGATCATTGCTGGAGAAGACGGCTTAAGGCGCGAGATAAGGTCAAATAGGGTTCAAAAACCTGGGCTTAGAATGATCGAGCCAAATATACAACTCGAAGAAGGAAAGATCCAGATACTTGGCAGAACGGAAATTTCTTATATTAATAAATCCTTACCCGTAGAACAAGTAAGGATCACAGAGATTCTGTCATCGCAGGATCTCCCCTGTATTATCATATCAAAGGGACTCACTCCACCTGAGCTTTTAATTAAAGCTTGCAACAAAAATGAGATGCCTTTATTTATAACAGAGCTCCACACTGGGAGACTGATTTCAACCCTGAATGGAATACTTGAAGAGAGGCTTGCTCCATTTGTAAGTGTTCATGGAGTCCTGATAGATATACATGGCCTAGGGATCCTTATTCTAGGGAAAAGCGGAATAGGAAAAAGTGAATGCGCACTCGACCTAATAATTAGAGGCTCCAAGCTAGTTGCAGACGATGTAGTTGAAATAAGAAAAGTAGGAACCTCAAAACTAGTTGGAAGCGGCCCCGATATTATAAGATACCTTATGGAGATTCGAGGTGTGGGGATAATTAACATAAAAGACCTATTTGGAACAGCCTCAGTTATGGATAGAAGAGAAATTGATATGGTAATAGAGCTTGCACATTGGGACCCAGATACAGACTATGACAGGCTCGGAATCGACCAAAAGAGCTATACCGTAATGGAGGTTGATCTTCCATATCTTGTTCTTCCGGTAAGCTCGGGAAGAAACATGGCTACTATTATTGAAGTCGCTGTAAGAAATCAATTATTAAAATCAACTGGTGTGTACGGAGCTGAGAAATTTGAAGATCGTAGTGCAAGACGTGATATAAGAAAGGAAAGATCGTGACACACCTAGTAATCTTAAGCGGCCTATCTGGCTCAGGTAAAAGCACTGCAGTAAAAGCGCTCGAAGACCTCGGATATTTTTGTGTAGATAACCTTCCACCAACACTTCTTCCAACCTTCATTGAACTGTGTTCAAACTCCGCCGAGCACATTAAGAAGACAGCCCTTGTGATTGATATACGTGAAGGAGTGTTTTTTGAACGCGCTCCTGAGATGATTAGGGAAATTAAGGAAAAGGGAAACCGGGTAGAGCTTTTATTTCTAGACTCCACTGACGAAGCCCTTGTAAAACGCTACAAGGAGACAAGGAGAAAACACCCCCTTTCTATTAATGGAAACATCTTAAAGGGAATCACAAAAGAAAGAAAAATGCTTTCTAAAATTAGGGTTTTAGCCGACCATGTAATAGACACATCGCAATTAAACGTTCATCAGTTGAGAGAGATAATTCAGGATATATTCGGGAAAACCTTATCGAGAAAGATCACTATAAATTTCCTCTCATTTGGATACAAGTATGGATTCCCCTACGATGCTGATGTTGTGTTCGATGCAAGATTTCTCCCTAGCCCCTACTTTATCGAAAAATTAAAAGACCTAACCGGTTTGAATAAAAAGGTTAGGGATTTTGTCCTAAAGAACATAGACACTAGAAAATTCATAAAAAAACTGGTAGACCTTTTAAGGTTTTTGATACCCAAATACGAGAAGGAAGGAAAATCTTATCTCACAGTAGCCATAGGTTGTACAGGTGGGAAACACCGTTCTGTAGTTATTGCAACTGAACTTGCAGAAAAATTAAAACACGTTTCCCCTACTGTTTGGCACAGGGATATTTCTAAGAGCTGAGGTGAACCGATGGTTGGAGTTGTTGTTATAACCCATGGTAAATTGGCAGAAGAGCTTATTTCATCCGTTAAATTTGTAGTTGCCGATAAATCTGCAGTAAAAATGGAAGGCGTATCTTTGGACCCTCGTGAGGAATTCGAAACATTTTCACAGAAGATTAAAAATACTATAAAAAGAATAGACGACGGAGATGGCGTTCTTCTTGTCACGGATATGTTCGGAGGGACTCCATCAAATGTAAGTCTAACATTTTTAGAGGAAAAAAAGGTAGAGGTCATATCAGGGGTAAATCTTCCGATGCTTCTTAAGCTTGCAACGATTTCATCGAAATTAACCTTAGATGAAGCGGTAAAGATAGCTGAGTCTGCAGGTAGGGACAATATAATTGTAGCAAGCAAGCTACTTCAAAAAAGAAATGCCTGACTTATGAATTGTACTTCTGTAATTCATGATAGAGTTTAGGCCGCCTGGTTAATTTTTTAACTAAACTAGAATTTTAATATTTAAGTATTATAATTAAAAGCAGACCGTAACGTATATTAAACATTACCAAATAACTTAAGGGGATAATAAGATGAAAATTGAAGAATTTGAAAAGATAGTGGACACATGGAAAAGTTACATCTTGGTTGATACGCTTCAAGGTTATTCCTTAGAGATAGATGAGGATGTACCAAAGGAGTTCGCAGCGATAGCCCTTTATCTCGATACAACAACCGTTCGAGCAGCCGGCGAAACTACCGAGTATTATGATGGTTATAGGAAAGCTGCAACAGATGTTTTAAACCTGCTTGGTCTTAAAATGGTGCAGGACGATGAGATGAGGATTATTCATATAAAGCGAAGAGCCTCAGAAGAGGACAAAGAAGAATTACTTAA
>JAHFBK010000172.1 GCA_023250035.1 Candidatus Dadabacteria bacterium | reverse complement strand
GAAGTGAAGACAGCCATAACACCGTCCCCAAGCAGCTTACCTTCGATTAGCCTTCCACCAGTTTCGGTGATAATGGTTCTAAGCGAGTCGTCGAGTTGGCGAGCGTATCCACGGAACGTTGTATCGCCGAATTGTTCGGTGAGCACCGTTGAGTCGGCGATATCAGCAAAGAGGATGGTGACGGTCCCCTCTGGCAGTTTGGCTTCGTCTTCGGTCTCTCGGTGCCCAGCTCGGCACCGATCAACCTTCTCAGCCAGCCGTCTACACTGGAGGGGCCGAAGTCGAGCATAGCTGTGTGATAGGTGACACCACCCAATTCTACATTGAACTTTTCAAGGGGAACAAAGCCAAGAGGAGTAACAATAGGAGCATAGGTAGAAAGGTCCGTTACGGTCGTGTAGAGACGCCGCAGATTGGGCCTAAGTTCCATATAGTTTCGCTTAACGTCAAGCCAGCACGCAGCCTGGGCTGGCGAGGGTAACTCTCCAGTGGATCGTGTGAGCCACCTACGGAAAAATAGTACCCGCTCCTCTTCAGCTACTGGATTCACACGTAGGTGCTGAGACCATAGCGTGGTTAAAGGAGCTTCTTCTAAAAGTTTAGGGGCAACATTATCGGGCTCGAAGAGAATGAAAAACGCCTCCACCTTGCCATTGCGATCCTTTACTACACTAAAGGTCTCATGGTGACTGTCCCACCACCGCTGGATGAACCGGGCTGCTTGCTCAGGCTCTGTGGCAGACGCAATATCGTAGATATACTTTTCGTCATTCGAAGTGGCTAGTTCTACTACATAATCACTGGCTCCTCTCGGAAAGAAAGCCTCTCTGATGTTAGGATTCTGTATGAGATTGAGCAAGTCCGCGGTGTACTGCCAGAGATTGCGTGCCTCCGTCAGATGCGATTCAGTTGTGAAGTATCGCCATGCGCGTGTGCGGTATGTACGGTAGCGCTCAGGGTCACGCCGGGTTAAATCGTTTGCGATTGTGTCACGCACTACATCGTGGAGAATTAGTCCTTCACCCGTTGCGTTGACGAACGGGAGGTTTTGTAGTTTGTCGAATACTTCTGTCACATACGACACGGCAAGCAACGCCCTAAGTACTGGCTCGGTAACGCGGCGAACCGTCGAGGCGGCTTCGATGGTCTCTGTGGTCTCCGATGGAAGGCCCCTCAAGAAGGCGTGAGTCAACTGTTGCAAAACCTTTGGAGGAGGACCGCTGGTGATTTCCAGGTCAGGCTGGGTGCGGAGGATGGCTGCAGCTAGTTCTAGTGCGAGGGGGTAGCCGTGGGCAAAGCGGTTGATTCACTCAACCTGAGACTGCGTAAGGCCATGCAATTTTAGCATCCGGTGGGCCTCATCGCCGGGAAGTTCCTGGAGTTTGATTTCGCGAAAGAGGCTTTCCCATCCCGGAGTGGTGAGCCAAGCTGAGTCAGGCGCTTGGCGACTGGCGATTACGGTGAGAGCCGTCTCTGGTAGGGCAGGCACAAACACCTGGCGAAGCCACGTGTCCATAAGCCCGAACGTCTCATAGGTGTCCAGAGCAAGCACGGTCCTCTGTGAAGTCTCATTTAAGCGGGCAACAACTGAGGGAAGTTCCGGTTCAGACTCTTGCATTCCGAGGGCAGCGCCAAGAGCTGCTAGGAGGCCCTTTGTGGTAGGCTCAATTTCACGGCAGTCCATGACGATTGACCGGATCTTTGGATCGACAGAAGACAAGGTTGCCTAGAGTAGACGCGTCTTACCAATTCCACCCAGTCCATGAATGAAGGCGACGACGAATGGTAGCTCAGCTGCTTCGATAGCACTACGAAGCACGGCGAGCTCTCTCTGCCGTCCAACGAATGAGGTCCCGGCAACCTCTGATAGTCGGTCTGAAATCGTGCGAGACATGACAGCCCTATTTATTTGCAGGATGGCGAATGAATTTTTACGTTTTGGTTTTACGAAACCGTTTTGTAGTAAAGGAGTAGGGTAGAGGGAATGTAAAAGTTTTTCTTATGTACGTAGAATATCGCTGATAGGTGGAAATACCTCATCACAAATTCTAACCCATCCGCTGCCGTGAATTGACTATAATTCTAGAATATTTCAAATATAAAAGTCAAGGGAAGTTTTTTCATGATACAGGATGCAGGATTCATGATACATGATTCATCTTGTATCAGGCACCCTGTGTATCGTGCATCTTGCATCATGCATCATGATAACCCATATCTTTTTATCTTCTTTATTAACCCCTGCCTCGTAATTCCGAGTGCCTCAGATGCCTTTTGTTTATTTCCCCCGCTTGTTTTTAGCGCCTCTTTTATCATGCGAATCTCAATTTCTTCTACCGTTTCTTTAAGAGAATGAATGCCTTCTGTAGGGGCACGGCATGCCGTGCCCCTACTTTCTCTCACATGCTCTGAAAGGTCGCTCTCCTCAATTACATCTCCCTCAGACAAAATTACAGCCCGTTTTACCTCGTTCTCTAGCTCTCTTACATTTCCATGCCAACTGTATTTCATAAGGCAATCAATTGCTTCGTTAGAAAAACTCATAGCGCCCTTACCAAGCTCGCTTGTAAAGCTAGTTAAGAAATACTTTGCAAGAAGTGGAATATCCTCTTTCATCTGACGGAGCGGAGGCATCTCGATGTGAACAACATTTAGGCGATATAACAGATCTTCACGGAATCTTCCCTTTTCTATCTCACTCTTCAAGTCCTTATTTGAAGCTGCAAGAACCCTTACATCTATATCAATCATGCTTCTTCCTCCAATCCTCTCAAGTTTTCTCTCCTGAAGAACTCGGAGTAGTTTGGCTTGAGCTGGCAGGCTCATATCCCCGATTTCATCCAGAAATAATGTTCCACCATTAGCCGTCTCAATCTTTCCAACTCTCTTTTCTACTCCCGTTGCTACTCCCTTCTCTATTCCGAAAAGCTCACTCTCGAGAAGACTCTCTGGTAATGCCGCGCAGTTGATGTCTATGAATGGTTTTTCGAATCGGGAACTATTGTAGTGAATAGTACGTGCTGCGAGCTCCTTTCCCGTTCCGCTTTCTCCTGTAATAAGAACATTTAATGGACTATCGGATATTTTTTCTATTAGTTTGACTATACTCTGTATTGTAGGGCTCGTTCCTATAATGTTACTTACAAAGAACCTGCCCCTTGTTTTTTCTCTTAGAATAACGTTTTCTTGTTGAAGCCGTGCTTTTGACCCTTCGAGTTCTCCTATGAGTCTTGCATTCTCTATGGCTATAGCTGCATGGGAGGCAAAGATCTCCAAGACTTCCCCATCCTCTGTTGTAAATAATAACCCTTCTTTTTTATTTAGTACTTGTAAGACTCCTATAGGCTTTCCATTTATATCTTTCATAGGAACGCAGAGAAGAGTTTTTGTGGTATATCCAGTTCTTTTGTCAACATCTGGGTTAAATTTAGGATGTCTGTATGCGTCTTCAATATTAATTATTTTCCCAGATTGAAGCACTTCTCCAGCAATTCCTAGTCTTGCATCGAAGCGAATTATATCCGTGATACCCATAGCAACCTTGGACCAAAGTTCATTTCTCTTTTCGTCAAAAAGAAATATAGTTGCCCGGTCTGCGTCAACGACATCTGCTGACTTCTTAACTAGAAAATCGAGAAGTGTATTTAAGTCCCTCTCATAACTCATCATGTGGCAGAGTTTGAAAAGGGTTGAGTATTTATGCTCTAATTTTGTTTCTATCTTTTTGTCTATATGTTGATGACTCATTAGATAGCTATCAACAACAGTATATTATAGCGTTCCTATAAGCGTCAACTTTGTTACGAACATGTTGACAACGTTTACATATTCCGGTTTATTTCGAGATTTAAATCAAATAGAAAAAAGTCTTATTTTTCAAGATGTTACTATTCTTCTTTAGCCTCAATTAGTAGTTGGCACATTCAATGCACTCTAGTAATAGCAAAAATCAAAAAAAGGAGGTGACACATAATGAGAAAGCTAATCGCTATTGCTACACTAGTCTTAGGCCTTAGTTTTTTCTCGTCTTCCTTTGCTTCGGATAGCTATAACGCATTCGGTGTTCAACTTCCAATGGTGAAAAGCGAAGTTGAAAACGAGGTAAATGGTGGAAACGTAGAGAAGGATTTTATGAGCTTTTACACCAACCCACAAACAGCGAACACGGCTACTTCACTAATTACGGCGGACCAGAAATCGGAAAATGAGTATATCA
>JAHFBK010000067.1 GCA_023250035.1 Candidatus Dadabacteria bacterium | reverse complement strand
AATGTCGTTCGACGGAAAAGAACTCGAAAAGATCAAAGAAGAGACAGAAATCTGGGAGAACGAATATAATAACATCCCAAAAAGGGAGGTTAAATTTACTACAGTTTCGGGTATGGATGTACCTCCTCTTGCTACCCCTGATAGCCTAGAGGATTTCGACTATCTTCGGGATCTCGGTTTTCCTGGCTCCTATCCGTTTACACGTGGAATTTATAACACAATGTATCGGGGAAGGCTCTGGACCATGCGTCAGTTTGCAGGGTTTGGCTCTCCCGAGGATACAAACAAGAGATTTAAATTTTTACTAGAGCAGGGGCAGACAGGTTTAAGTACTGCGTTTGATATGCCTACCCTTATGGGTTATGACTGCGACCATCCAAGGGCGAGTGGAGAGGTTGGAAAGGAGGGCGTTTCGGTTTCTTCTCTTGCTGATATGGAGGTGCTCTTTGACGGAATAAGGCTTGACGAAGTAACAACCTCCATGACTATAAACTGTAGTGCTAGCATAATACTTGCTATGTATCTTGTAGTGGCTGGGAAACAAGGGGTGAGTTGGGAAAAGCTAGATGGAACAATTCAAAACGATATGCTAAAGGAGTTTATTGCCCAAAGGGAGTGGATTTGTCCCCCTAGGCCTTCAGTAAAAATCGTTGTTGACATGATTGAATTCTGCGCGAGATACGTTCCCAAGTGGCATCCTGTGTCAATCTCTGGCTATCACATTCGTGAGGCTGGTTCAACGGCGATCCAAGAGCTTGCCTTTACCCTTGCCGACGGGATTGGATACGTTCAGGAATGCACAGAGCGTGGACTCAATGTTGACGATTTTGCACCTCAGCTTTCTTTCTTCTTTAATGTCCATAACGATTTTTTGGAGGAGGTTGCAAAATTACGCGCTTCAAGAAGAATATGGGCAAAGATAATGAGGGAAAGGTTTGGTGCGAAGAATCCAAAATCATGGATGCTTAGAACCCATGCCCAGACAGCTGGATGCAGCCTTACAGCACAGCAACCTTTAAATAATATTGTAAGGGTTTCTATTCAAGCCTTGGCGGCAGTTCTCGGCGGCGCTCAGTCTCTACACACAAATTCTATGGATGAAACGCTTGGCCTTCCTACAGAGGAGTCTGTAACAGTAGCCCTCAGAACACAGCAGATTATTGCGGAAGAAAGCGGGGTTGTAAATTCAATTGACCCGTTATGTGGAAGCTATGTTATCGAGGCCCTTACAAATCGAATAGAAAAGGAGGCGTTTGATTACATAAGAAGAATTGACGAGCTTGGCGGAATTATCAAAGCTATTGACATTGGTTTTCCTCAGAAAGAGATTGCTGATGCAGCTTATAGGTATCAGCTGGAGCTGGATAGAGGTGAAAAGGTAATTGTTGGGGTAAACAAGTACCTAAATGACAATGAAAAACCGATGCAAATTCTGAAAATTGATGAAGGAGTGGATAACAACCAAAGAGAGAGGCTTCGGGAGATAAAGAGGAAAAGAGATAACGAAGCGGTAAAAAAGCATCTTAGAGCTATCGCCGAGGCAGCGCGTGAAGGGAAGAATCTCATGCCTTTTATAATTAATGCAGTGAGGGAATATGCAACGGTAGGTGAAATCAGCGATGTTTTTAGAGAGGTCTACGGGATTTACCGAGACCCCGGTTATTTTTAGATTTGACTATAGCTATTCAGCCTCTAAGGCACCAAGGCACAAAGGAGGAATAAAATGAATTCAGGAGCCAGGGATCAGAAGATTGATGTAGAGACGCATCGCAATGCTCTACTTCGTGTCTTAGTGTCTTTGTGGCTAAATATTTACTAGGTCTTATGAGGAATTTACTATGGGAGACGAGAGAAGGGTAAGGGTTCTGATCGGAAAAGCCGGGCTGGACGGACACGATAGGGGTGCAAAGATTGTGGCTAGGGCTCTTAGAGATGCGGGGTTTGAGGTTATTTATACTGGGCTTCATCACACACCTGAGATGATTGTTGAGACAGCTATTCAAGAGGACGTTGATGCCGTTGGGTTAAGTATTCTTTCAGGGGCTCATAATTATCTTTTTCCCGAAGTGGTTCGTTTACTAAGAGAAAAAGAGGCTGATGATATTGTCGTATTTGGTGGCGGGATTATTCCTAAAGAAGATGTTCATGGACTATTAGAGAAGGGTGTTAAAGCTATATTTGAGCCAGGGACTGCTACGGGGGAAATAATTGATTGGGTTAAAGAAAACGTCAAGCCTAGAAGCCTCTAGAAGTAGGGACACGTTGCAACGTGCCCCTACAATCTAATCATGAAATGTATTCTTTGTGAACAAAGAAAAGCTAAAAGATATTGTCCTGCAAAGAGAACGTACATCTGCGCAATATGTTGCGGTGAAAAACGCGGGGTTGAGATTAATTGCCCTCTGGATTGTGTCTATTATATCGAGGGCCAAAAATATCAGCAGGATAAAATCACAAGGCAAAGAATAATGAAAGAAGGCACCGAGCCTTATATCAGACGTGCCGAACTATATAGCAAAAACCCAGAGATTTTCGCTAAGATTGAGCTTACTCTAGTTGGTTTATTCCGTAATGATAATAAGCTTAAGAATGAAGAGGTTGCCGAGGCGCTTGAGCTTGTTCTTAAAACCCTAGACACAGAGAAGAAAGGAATACTATATGAATACAGAGCTGAAAGCAGTGTTGTTAATGAGGTTGCATTAGGGGTGTTAAACGTTATAAGAGAATATAAAGATATGGCCGAACTTCGTCGGGGAAGAATAACGCTTGATTATGCAAAGGACGTAGTTGAAGAGTTTTTAAAGGAAATTAAATTTTATATGGAAATGGAAAAGAATCCTCAAAGTTATTTAATCCACATCTCACGGTATCACCCTGAAAGGGTTGAAACAAGACAAGGCGGTGGTTCATTAATTATCTCTTCTTAAAATTGAGAATCCCATTTAGCTTGCTACAGGGTTTCAACTGTTTTCATTGCGACCAGAGCAATCTGACTCACTTTTTGTCATTGCGAACGAAGTGAAGCAATCTCGTATTTAGATTGCTTCGGTCATTTTACTCCCTCGCAATGACATTCTTGTGTTGCAATGACCACCGAGACTGTCTGTTTATATTTCGATACTATGCGGCTTGGAGGCTGTCCGACAATTATGGATGGTAAAAATTTGACCCCTCAGAATGCCTCAGGATCAACGATCGGCAACGTGGGAGGGGTTTTGCTACCCACAAGAATGCCAATTTTTGCATTTATCGGACAGCCTCCTTGCCGCAGGGAGCTTCATCGTCGCAACATATTTAACAACAGCCATAGAGGTAATAAAAAGGCAAACTAAGATTTATTTCCACCCGCTGCGGCAATGCCAGTTATAGCAGCAATTAGAAGGATTATCCCGGCAACCGTGAAATATAACCCCCAATCTAGATTGAGAGCACGAGAGAACGCATAACCGATTAGTGTAAGGAGTACCAAGCAGATTATAACGCTTCCAATTGGATTTGTTTTTGGCATCTTTAATCCTCCGGTATCTATGAATGCAAGACTAGTGAGACCTTTATTACTAATTAAAAATTTATCTGAACATTCAATGATATACAAATTTTATATTAGATAACTTCTTAAAATATATGGAAAAGATAGCTATTAACGTTCACGCACACCCTTGAACCATTATATCAAATATGTAACCATTATGGACATTATGTACGATGAAAACGAATCTAAAATAAGCGTCATAGGGGCTGGAAGTTGGGGGACAACTATTGCAAAACACCTTGCGGAAAAGGGCTTTGAAATCACTTTGTGGGTAAAAGAGGAGAGTGTAAGAGAATCAATTTTAAGGATAAGGGAAAATCAACTATATCTTCCTAAGATAAAACTTCCTGATAACATCCATCCAACAAATCTTCTATGGGAGGCTTTAACGGGTAGAGACCTGATTATATTCTCGGTTCCATCTCAATATGTAAGGGAGGTTTTGAAAGATGGGTCAAGATTCATTAGAGACGATTCTTTAATTATTAACACAGCTAAGGGAATAGAGTTAACTACACATAAGCTCATGCACGAGGTTTTTGAGGAGGTACTCTCTCAAGGCATTCGTGAAAGATATGCTTCACTCTCAGGTCCAAGTTTTGCACTAGAGGTGGCAAAGCATAAACCAACAGCAGTGTCTATTGGGTCAAAGAACCTTAATACCGGGAAGTTCGGACAGAAGGTTTTCTCGAACGAGTACTTTAGGGCTTACGTGACTGAAGATGTTGTAGGAGTAGAAATAGGAGGCTCACTCAAAAACGTAATTGCAATTGCAGCGGGAATCGCAGATGGCATTGGACTTGGGCACAATTCGAAGTCCGCTCTTATCACAAGAGGACTTGCTGAAATAACTAGATTAGGGGTAAAAATGAATGCAAACCCTATGACATTTCTAGGACTATCTGGGGTGGGAGATCTTGTTCTAACTTGTACGGGTGAGCTTAGTAGAAATAGGGAGGTTGGGGTAAGAATTGGTAAGGGTGAGAGATTAGAAGATATTCTTTCAAACATGAGAATGGTAGCGGAGGGTGTAAAGACCTCTCTTGCTGCGAAGGAGCTTGCGCATCGCCATGATATAGATATGCCCATAGCTGAGCAGGTTTCCCTTGTGCTCTACGAAAATAAATCTCCTGAGAATGCTATATTTGAGCTTATGACAAGGCAGCTTAAACATGAGATTGGGTAAACAGGATGCAAGATGCAGGATACAGGATGCACGATACAGGGCGGTTGTAAGTTTCCTGCATTATGAATCGTGCATCATGCATCTTTTTTGTATAAATTCATGTTTATTTGTGGCTAAGTAGTCAGTAAAGATGAAAATTCCCGACCAAAGTGACATAGTAAAATTAATGAAAAGGCAATCGTATCGCCCTATGAGAGCTAGGGAGCTTTCAAGACGTCTTGGTGTACCAAAGGAAGGCAGAAAAGCTCTCAAAAAGGCTCTCAATAAACTTATTCAAGAAGGGATGATCATCAAGATTAGAGGAGGCAGATACAGGATTCATGAAGAAGATGTAAAAAAAGAAATCGTGCACTCACCTCTATCTCCGGCTGGGGTACTAAGGTCTCCAAAGATCCTCGGGAAGTTTGTAAGAACTGGAAAAACCGGCGTTGTCCTGCCAAGGAACCAAAAAATACCTCCTATTATAATTAGGCATAGCGAGGTTAAGGGTGTAAGAAATGGTAGCCTTGTTATTGCTGAAATCCCACGTCTTACTAATCGTGAAACTGCATCGGGAGTTATAGTGGAGGTTCTTGGAAGATCTGGTGGTCTGGATGCAGAAAGGAGTGGGCTTTTTGTTGAGTATAATCTGCCTCAGGAGTTTCCCCATGAAGTAGTGAAGGAATCAAAAGGGATCCCTTCCGATGTTGTACCTGAGGATTTAAAAGGAAGGGTTGATTTACGTAGTATTTTGACTGTTACAATTGATAACGATAGGGCAAAGGATTTTGATGACGCAGTAGGCATTTCACGCACAGAGTCTGGGTATAAACTTTGGGTTTCAATTGCGGATGTATCTTATTACGTGAAGCTTGGAAGTGTTACCGATAACGAAGCACTTCAAAGAGCTACTAGCATTTATCTTCCTGAAAGTGTTATCCCTATGCTTCCTGAGAGTTTATCGAATTGGACATGTAGTCTTGTTGAAAATGAAGGCAGACTTACAAAAACCGTTGAGATGGATTTCAACTGGGAAGGCATGATGCTTGATTTCAAGATTTATAACAGTGTGATAAGAAGTCGTTATCGTCTAACTTACACGGAGGTCTCTCATATACTTGAAAGAAACGGAAAAGGAAGCAAACGAGAACAAGAATTAATTGATAATTTAAAGATTATGAATGAACTCTACGAGAAGGTTAAGGAAAGAAGGCTTGAAAGAGGAGGGCTTGATTTTGATATACCTGAACCTGAGCTTATAAGGGATGAGCTTGGAAGAACTATTGATGTTGTAAAATCAGAGAGAAACGTAGCGCACGGATTAATAGAGGAGTTTATGATCAGTGCGAATAAGGCTGTTGCTGAATATATTTACTATTTGAAAACACCATCCATATATCGCATACACGAGCCCCCAGATATTACATCGATAAAAGAACTGTCTCTGGAATTAAGAAATCTGGGTTACAAACTCCATGTTGATGGAAAGCTTAAGGCTGCCGATATTCAACGGGTTATATTTGAATCAAAAGATGATTCTCAAAAGGTTGCTATAAATACGTTGATTCTTCGTTCTCTGAAAAGGGCAGTATATTCTAATGAGAAGAAAGGTCATTTTGGTCTTGCACTTAGACACTACACTCATTTTACATCACCGATAAGACGTTACCCCGACCTTGTTGTTCACAGGATTGTTAACTCACTTATCAATGAAAGAAGACCACCTCACGATGAAGAATCGCTTGAATGGATGGCTACTCATTCTTCGATGAGAGAGAGATTTGCAGATGAGGTTGAAAGAGAGGCGATAAAAATTGAAAGGGTTTATACGATGAAGCATCATGTTGGAAAAGATTTTGAAGGTTTTGTAATAAGCGTCCTTCCATTCGGTATATTTATCGAACTCAGGGAGATTTTTGTTGAAGGATTTGTTCCGAGAGAAAAGATGAAAAACCGTGGAAAGAGATTTAATATCGGTCAGAGTGTAAAAGTAAAGGTTATCGAAGCTGACCTTGAGAGGAGGAGAGTTACACTAGAATTAGTAGGGGTTTGATTAATCAAACCCCTACTTTTACGTCGGATTCGCGTTAGCTGATAAGGATTCTTGAATCAGTCCCGCATTGGGTTCGCCGTGAGTTCAGCCGAACGGTAGGCGGGATTGGAAAACCCTGCCTATCCTAAATTCTTGTATCTCAGAATTTGCTTAAGTTGACTGAGAATTCTCGAATCAGTTCCTTTGGTTCTTTTACCTTATCTAAATCAATTATAGGTGCGACTGCATAAGCGCCTGCCTTTAAATACTGACTGGCTTCATAAGGACTCATTTTATCAGTTGGAACAAACTTTACCTTGGAAAAAATTTCTCTAAGAAACATGAACCAGCTCAATCCTCCCATTTGTTCACATGGATAAATGCTCACAAGATTTGCGCCTAAATCATAGGCATTAGAAATCTCAGTCGGTGTAAGCGCCCCAATAGCGTGAAATATGCTTTCTTTTTTACTTCTTCGTATAATGCCCCTATCTAGGTGTGTAGAAAAGAGAAATGAAGCTCCAGCATTTATAGCTATCCTTGCCTCTTTCCTTGTTGAGATTGAGAAAACGCCGAGATTTCTCTGCCCCTTTCTTTTAATAGACTTGAGTAAGTTTTTAACCCCTGGAATTCGAAAATCAATACCAATTAAATTAAAACCGTTTTCACATAGATACTCAGATGCTTCTATTAGGGGCTTGATTGAATCACCTGTAAATAAAAAAAAGATCTTTTCTCTCTCAATCAGTTCAACTGTTTGTTTATAAATCTCTTTAGACGTTGGTTCAGCAGGCTTTTTTGACATTACTCTAATTTTTAGTCACTAATGAACACGCATTTACTCAGATGAAATGATGCATCGTATATCTTGCATCTCAATTGTTTTCCTTTGTGTCCTCTGTGTCCTCCGTGGCTAAACCCTAATTATCTTCGGAGGGGGTGGGATTCGAACCCACGAGGGCCCTTAAGAACCCTACCGGTTTTCGAGACCGGCGCCTTCGGCCACTCGGCCACCCCTCCTGTATAATAAGCTAGTTTTCCTTATTGATTCTAACCTCTAATTTTTGAAAGATAAACTAAGTTGTTTTATATATACGTATTCTTGGATAGGCAAATAGCAAAGGGTAGAGACGCCATTAATGGCGTCTCTACAATATAGGTTGCCGCCAGCTCAGGGCAGGAACTGGTGGACGCGACTTATTTTATACTCGTCCAATGGATAGATTACGAGTCCCTTCGACTGACTCAGTGCATGCTTGCTCGTAATCCGAGATTGACCACTAGCAAGACCAGTGGTCTAACCTGGTAAATAAACTCGTAGACCGCACGGTTTTTATCCCTTCTATTGAGTAGTTAGATTGAATTAGCCGTTCGTTCTGAGGCTTCGTCGTGAGCTCAGCCGAACGGCTCACGACAAGGCTTACAGCATGGTCAAAATCTTCTCATAACCACACTTACTTTTTCTAAGATTTTGGAAAAACATGCTGGTGTGTTAACTTTTCTTTAGTGAGTAAAAAATATTTTTCAGAAAAAGCAAAGGAAGAGGTAGAAGAAGTCATAAAAGAGGCCTTTGAGAACGAGGTTTTTTTTGTAGGTTCTCTTGATCAATATGGGATTATTGATGGTGTAAGGGTTCTTGCTCGCGGAAACGATTATTCAGTTCCTGCCATTGTAGATTCTGCACAATCGGGTGAGGTAGTAATCCATAACCATCCTTCAGGGAATTTGACTCCCTCAGACGAAGATATTCAGATGGCCGGATTATTTGGGAATTTAGGGGTTGGGTTCTACATAATAAATAACGATGTGTCACAAGTGTATGTAGTAGTTGAGCATTTTGCTAAAAAGGAACTAGAAAAGCTTGATTTCAAAAGGCTAAAAGGACTTCTTCTTCCTGATGGAGAAGTTTCAAAAGTTATGGGTTCTCAGTATGAGCTTCGCTCTGAGCAGTTAGATATGGTTGAAGCTATAGCTTCTGCATTTAACGAAGAAGCTATTTCTCTGATCGAAGCTGGAACCGGAACTGGTAAAACTCTCGCATACTTAATACCTGCTATTTACTGGGCTGTTTTAAACGGTGAGAGGATTGTTATTTCTACCAATACGATAAACCTTCAGGAACAGCTCATTGAAAAGGACATACCACTCATTCATCAGAGTCTGGGGGAGGAGTTTAAATATTCACTAGTGAAGGGGATGGGTAATTATCTTTGTCTTCTTAGAGCTGAAACTGTTACAGATGGACTATTAGAGCTTGCCGATGAAGATGAAATTGATTCCTTGAGGAGTATCGTAGAGTGGTCAAAGGTTACTAATGACGGTTCACTTTCAGATTTAAATTTTAATCCTACTGAAGCTATCTGGGATAAGGTTGCAGCGGAGAGTGATAGCTGTCTACGGGTGAGGTGCCCCCATTATTCAAAGTGCTTTTTTTATAAGGCAAGAAGAGAGATTTCTTCATCGCAGATACTTGTTGTAAATCATCACTTGCTCTTTTCTGACCTAGCTATAAAAGGAGCAAGCGAGGAAAGCGAGATTGGAATTCTTCCCGCGTATAGAAGGGTCATCTTTGATGAGGCTCATCATATTGTGGATGCAGCAACATCGCATTTTGGGATGAGAGCAACTAAGTATGGGATCATAAGAATACTAAGACGCCTTAAAAGGAAGGGAAGTGGGGGTGAGATGAAGGGACTTATTTTCTATACGGCATCACTTGCAACTAAGCTTAAGAAATATTTTAGAAAAGGGACCTTAAACACAGTGCTAAGGAGAGTTGAAGAAACTCTATCACCACAGGTTGATACGGTTGAGAATTTTGTTAGAGATGCATTTGATGAACTCTATTATTTTGCGCTCCCGATTGTAGGGACAAGGGAAGGAATTTCTGAAGAAATCAACTTACGAATCACTGGTGAGGTGAGAAAGCTAGAAGGATGGCAAAAGATAGATAATAGGTTTTCTATTCTTAGAATAAAATTGAAAGAGTTGGAAGAAGAGATAAAAGCTTTCATGGAAGTCCTGAAAGACTATGAAGAGGAGTCCGATGTTGCAAGGCTTTTAATTGAGTTTAAAGGGATTGCAAATAAGCTAAACTTCTATTCGGATGTGATTCTTTCCTTTCTCGATTCGAGCGAGGATGGATATGTTAGATGGGTCGAAGGCAATATTGGACGGGGAGGGGTTTTCTCAGGAATAGGGCTTTCACCTCTTGATATTTCTCCTCAGTTGAAAGAAAAACTGTATTCTAGATGTAGAACAGTTGTGATGACCTCTGCTACCTTATCAGTAAAAAAGAGCTTTGATTTTATGAAATCTGGACTTGGTCTTGAAGATAACGAGAGAATAAGTGAGATTATTCTTCAATCTCCCTTTAACTATAGGGAACAAGCATTTCTTGCTATTCCTAGAGATATTCCCGAGCCTGTACAAAAGGAATATTCTGACAAATTATCTCCAATCATACTCGAGGCTGTAAGGATATCTCGTGGAAATGCTCTTATTCTTTTCACATCTTATTATCTTCTAGAAACGGTTTATGAAAAGATTCAAAAGGAGCTTTCAGGACTCGGAATTATCTCTCTAAAACAGGGGAGTCTTCCTAGAGCGAGGCTTCTTAATAAGTTCAAACTAGAGGATAATTCCGTTCTTTTTGCAACCGATAGCTTCTGGGAAGGAGTAGATGTCCCCGGTGAAGCCCTAAGGCTTGTTGTAATCACAAGGCTGCCATTCAGGGTTCCGACAGACCCTATAATAGAAGCAAGGGTTGAGCATATGGAAAAGCAAGGATTAAATTCCTTTCTCGAATATACCGTTCCGGTTGCAGTTCTTAAATTCAAACAGGGTTTTGGAAGGCTCATAAGAACGAAGAATGATAGGGGTTCGGTTTTAGTTCTAGATAAAAGAGTAATAAGCAAGCATTACGGAAGACATTTTTTAGATTCGCTTCCAAAATGTAAGTTGGTCATGGGTTCTACACATGAGATAATAAAAGAGCTCGAATCATTTTTTGGACATTGAGCGGGGTTCGTGGCTCGTGATTCGTTGTTCGTGGTTAGCTAGATCGAGACCTTAATCTGAGCCTGGCTTTGTAGTGAGCTCAGCCGGACGGCGAAGACCTCGCGACGAAGTCGAGTCACGAAACCCGAGCCACGATCCACGAATTACGAAAAATAAATTGACAGTTCTCAACCCCTAAGATATTTTTATTCAACCCTTCTCACAAACCGAGGCAAGAAAAATCCGTGTTATCCCATAAATTGCTCGTAAAGTTTCTTGCAGTAGTTGGAGCTACTGTGTCCAAAGGCGGAGCTACCGCAATCTCTGCCGTCTGGACATTCCCCGCTGTAATTTCTTCTGCAATGCTCATTGCATGGGCGGCTGAGGCTGCTCAGTTTCTTATCTCTCAGGGACTCGCCCTTGCAATACTTGCATGGATTCAAACGCTTCCTGAATTTGCAGTTGAGAGCATTATCGCATGGTCTGCTGGAAAGGACCCAAGTAAAATCCATCTTGTTACTGCAAACTTTACAGGCGCAATACGTCTTCTTCCAGGTCTTGGTTGGCCCCTTATCTTCTTTACAGCCTTTATTTTTAATAGAATTAAGACTGGAGAGAATATAAAGGAGATAGTTCTGAAAAAGGAACATTCCCTAGAAGTTCTTGCTCTTGTTCCTCCTCTTATTTACTTTGTTGTGATTTTTCTTAAAGGCACTCTTAACATAATAGATAGCTTGGTGCTAATTTTCCTTTATTCCTCTTATCTTTACGCTTTGAACAAGGTTCCTCCTCAGGCAGCCGAAGGTATAGATGAACTTGAGCCTATTCCTAGAAGTATCCTTCGTCGTAGACCGTTTTTTAGAAACTCATTAATCATGGGGTTATTTCTCGCAGGTGGTTTAATCTTACTCTTTGTGGCTAAGCCTTTTCTTCATAGTATGCTTGCTCTTGCTGTTACATTTGGGATCTCTGAATTTGTATTTGTTCAGTGGGTTGCCCCTTTTCTATCCGAATTTCCAGAGAAGGTCAGTGCATTTTACTGGGCAAGACAGGTAAAAAAGGCTCCTATAGCCCTAATGAACATGGTTTCGTCTAACATTAATGAATGGACTATGCTTGCCGCAATAATTCCAATTGTGTTCAGTATAAGTGCAGGTGGCATCTCAACAATACATTTTGACGAATTTCAGCTTACAGAAATCCTTCTTACGATAGTTCAATCTCTTCTCGCGTTCATGCTTCTTCTTAACATGAAATATAGCTGGTATGAGGCTTTAGGGCTTTTTCTTCTCTGGGCAGTTCAATTTGCAAGACCGCACTTGAGAGAAGAAATCATATTTGTCTATATTGCCTGGATGGTATTCTGCCTTATTCAAATACTATTTGGCTGGAGAAAGCCTCAGGCTATTATGGATTTCATGCATATTCTTAGGAGTTATATATTGGTCTCAAAACCGTCCGAAGTAAACCCTGAGAAGAGAAAATAAAACGTGACTGTTTAGCCACTAAGGCACAAAGACACAAAGAAATAAGTTAGGGGACATTTTTTAAGTAGAGACGCAATATTTTGCGTCTCTAGAAGACATAAGGAAAAATTAAAAATGGAAACAGTATAATTGACACTAGCGGTAACGGACAAGAATGAAAAGAAAATTAGGGAGCAAATTCCAGAAAAACCTATTGACTTCAGTGCGTAAGAAAAAAGAGGTTAGACTTTTATTCACCCATCCAGTGGCTCTTTCTTTGACACTAAGTCACCCCTCATATAAACTTTATAAGTATCTTTTCTATG
>JAHFBK010000066.1 GCA_023250035.1 Candidatus Dadabacteria bacterium | reverse complement strand
TACGTTCCGGGAAAGCCTGTTGAGGAGCTTGAGCGGGAGCTTGGAATTCGTGATGCAATAAAAATTGCCTCGAATGAAAACCCACTCGGTCCCTCGCCGCTCGCTCTCCAAGCTATATTAGAAGCTCTACCTAAAATAAACCGTTACCCAGATGGGGATGCGTTCTATCTAAAACACAAGCTTGCCGAAAGGCTCAATGTAAAACCTGAAAATCTAATTTTTGGAAACGGCTCAAACGAGGTAATAGAGATCGTAGCGAGAACGTTTATGAAGCCCGGTGATGAAGCGGTTATAGGCGAGTTTGCTTTCATTGTTTTTCCGATCGTTACTCAGGCAGTTGGAGCAAAAGCGAATATATCACCCATGCCTGAGTTTGCACATAATCTGAGAGATATGTATAGTCGAATAACATCTAAGACCAAAGCGGTCTTCATAGCGAATCCGAATAACCCTACTGGGACAATGGTTAAAAGGGAGGGGCTTGAGTGGTTTTTAGAAAGAATGCCTGAGGACATAATCGTTGTCATAGACGAGGCATATTTTGACTATGTTGAAGACCCTGATTATCCGAATTCGCTTGATTATCAGGATCCCGGAAAATCAATTATTACCGTAAGAACGTTCTCAAAGATTTATGGGCTTGCTGGGCTAAGGCTTGGATTCGGAGTGTCTTCAAAGGAAATCATCTCATATATGAATCGCGTAAGGGAGCCTTTTAATATTAATTCACTTGCTCAGGTGGCAGCCTTCGCTGCTCTTGATGATAAGGAGCATGTAACAAAGTCTAGGGAAATAAATAGAATAGGGCTTCAGTATCTAACAAAAGAACTCAAGAAATTTAATCTTCCCTTCGCTCCTTCTTATACAAACTTTATTCTTGTGGATTTAGGCTCTGATCCGATCCCTATTTATAACGCACTTCTAAGGGAAGGTGTGATAGTAAGGCCGGTTCTAAACTATGGTCTTAAAACGCATATAAGGGTTACCATTGGGCTTCCTGAGGAAAACGAAATGTTTATCAGGGGAATAAAAAAGGTGATGGGAATATAACTCAACATGATTTTTAAAAAAGTCACTATTATTGGACTTGGGCTTATAGGTGGCTCTCTTGCCTGGGCGTTAAAAAAGTCAGGGGAGGTAACCGAGATTTTTGGAGTTGATCTAGATGAGAAGGCCGTAGATTACGCTATTCAAGAAGGAATTATTGATAGGGGCTCGAATGAGATTGAAAACGGAGTTAAACAATCAGAAATCATCGTTATCGCAACACACGTTGGACTAATACCAAGGATTGCAAAATCAGTTTTTGATATAGCTTCTAAGGGAAGCTTAATCACCGATGTGGGAAGCGTAAAAGGAAAAATAGTCGAAGAGGTTGAACTTTCTCTTCCTTCTCATCTCTATTTTGTAGGTGGACATCCGATAGCAGGAACAGAGCGTTCAAGTGTTTGGGCCGCGGATTATAGGCTTTTTCAAGGAAAGAGATGCATACTAACCCAGACTCAAAAAACACAGGCGGAGGCTTTAGCCAAGGCTAAAAGCCTATGGGAAATTGTGGGAGCGGAGGTATTCACAATGGATCCTAAAACTCATGATCGTGTATTTGCTTTTGTGAGTCATTTACCTCACGTCGTTGCGTATGCACTCATTAACGCGGTAGCCTCAGAAAAAGAGCCTGATAATATTCTTGAGTTTGCAGGCGGTGGGCTCAGGGATTATACACGAATTGGTGCAAGCTCACCTGATATGTGGAGTGATATTTTTATCTCAAATAAAAAGAATGTGATGGAAGCCATAGAGGCATTTAAAGGGGTCTTAGAGAAGATACGACTTATGATAGAAAGGGAAGATATTAAAGGGCTAAAAGAGGAACTTAGTAAAGCTGTTGGGATTAGAAACAGATTAGATAAATAAGATAATAATAGTACTAAAAGAGCTACGTCAGAGACTACTGTAAAATTCCTACTATGTGATGTTTAGTCTTTTCCTTTTTTAGCCTCAGTGTTGTATGTTTTCTTCTCCGAAAAGTCCATCACCCGTCCTGTTTTTTTCTCTTGTACTTTTTCTCTTTCAACTTCTCGTAGATTCTGCATCCAGGAAGGTCGACTTTTAACTTCTTTTGTGGCTACCTCTAATGCCTGTTTAAGCCATCCAGATTTAAACATTGGTACCCTCCTCCTAGGTTTACTTTTAATTTTATCATATTTTTATATAACAATGTCAAGTTTTTTTTATGACCTTAGGAGTTCTAAGTTTGGCGACTAGCTTTAAACCTGCTTGTTTCATTTTTTTATATAAAGCGGTCAGTTCTTCATTTTCACGTAACAAGTATGAGAAGTACGACAGGAATTGTAAGTGTTGAGGAAATCGTACAAACCTTGGTAGAGCGTTGGATTTAGTTTGTTCCCACTCGACGATTTTTCCATCTTTTCTTACTCTCTGACCCTTTGAGAATGAAAACAGCTCCATATACTGCCGAGGAGCAATTCCAACGAAAGGATGAAAGCTCACTCGGCCAATCCCTTCCTCAAAAGTATCGATAGCAATGGAATCTGAGTGTAGATTGAATGCACGGCTTTTTGGATAAGGCTCAATGTAAACAACTCGACGAATACCTGCCGTAATTATATGTCTTGCACAGTCATGACAAGGAAACGTAGTTGTGTAAAGAGTCGCTCCTTTTATAGAAACACCACGGCGAGCAGCGTCGATAAGAGCAGCCATCTCGGCATGCTCACTACGACCAAATTCGATTAAGTTCATTATCTGTGTATCATTCGTTAAAGGTAATGCTGAATTAACAAGATTTTGAAGATTCACCTTGCTTTTTTTCTCTGAAAGCCATTTTGCTTCCTTGAGGCAGTTTAAAAGTTCTGCAACAGTATTCTTCTTCATTCTATCACTCGTTTCATAACCAAATCTAAAATCGCGGCAGTCTAAAGTATCATCAGACCAATAGAGACCACCCCTAGCTTTTGGGACTTCGTTGGTTCCTACAGCAATAATGTCTCCATCCTCTGTTGATATAACTGCTCCGACTTGACGTGATAGTGAAGATGACCGCAGAGCTGCTGCATGAGCATGAAACATGCTATATTCATCACGAGTTGGGGTATGGAAAGGATATCCAAAGAGAAGCTCGATAAATCGCTTTAGCTCTTTCCTGAGTCCAATTGGATCACCAGCGTTGATAAATACATCAGCTTTAGGGAAGGTGTTACTAACGTTTTGGCCAAATATTTTATCGGATTCTTTCTCATCGCGTATTATTATTGATTGAGCTTTGTCAAGATATTTGTCTGTTTGGTTGGATCCATACGAGTCTGCGATTTTTCCTGCGAGTTTTTGAAGTCTTGTCTCACGTGGAGAATACGCAGCGACAAGAAAGAAGTTAGGACCATAAATTTCTCGTAATGTTTCTACTTCTTCAGTGCGTTTAAGGGATCTAAGAATATACGCGCAACGAGGGGTCCTATTGCGTAAAGCAAAAAAAATCTCAGGGGAGTCTTTCTTAATTCTTCCACTGTGCTCTGCAATTGCACTAAATGCAAGGACGGCTAGAGCGTCACCGCGTTCTACATTTTGACAAAGTTCATTGCCAGCATCCATATGCTTGTGATAACGCTGATCCTCATGGAGAGACGAAGAAAGATTCTTCCACTCGTCAATTTCATGAAGAAGTTTGCTGAGTTGAATCGTTTGAAACTTATAATTCACTTCTGACAACGAATCCTGTAATGCGCTAGACACGAGTTCCAGATCGGTACCAACTGCACCGACAAGACCAATAAATAATTCTGGTCCGCTAATCTTATCTTCCGATTTCTTTTTTTTCATTTCCACATGCTCGGCGTTGTACTTAATGTATCCGAATCAGTTAGGATATACTAATGCTAGCTGAACTGCTCTTTAGTCTTTCCGCCTATAATTCCTGATTAGTCCCGTTTAGTATAAACTGTACCTTTGGGAATTATCTCACAAATAATAAACTCTTGTCAACAGAATTTCTTGACTCTAAATTCTTTATAATTTATTATAAAATTTAGTTCTCCTAACTCCCTAAAAAGATCGAGGTAGCCATGGCAAACGTTCCAGCAGATTATAAACCGCGCGTTGCACCCGATGAATTTGTAGCAGGTCTTACAGATAAGCCTGAAGATCGAATAGAGACTGGCATTCTGTTTGTTGGTGCCGGACCGGCTAGCCTTGCAGGTGCGATTCGCTTGGCACAACTCCTAGAAAATGAACCCGAGTTGATGGAGTACTTGGGAGAAATTCCGATAGCGATTATGGAAAAGGGTAAGTATCCAGGAGCGCATCTTGCCTCAGGGGCTGTAATAAATCCAATAGCCTTTAGAAAGCTATTTCCTAAACTTCCAAAGTTTGAATTCCCATTTTACAATCCGGTGGAGAAAGAAATGGTCTATTTCCTAACCTCGGGCAGTGCATTCCCATTTCCGGTACCACCTCCAACGATGCAAAACCATGGCAATTACGTAGCCTCTATAAGCAAGGTAGGAACGTGGCTAGCCGAGAAGGCTGACGGGATGGGGGTGCTGATTTTAAACGAAACCGCCGGTATGAAACTTTTGGTTGAGGATGGCATAGTAAAGGGTGTTAGAACAGGGGATAAAGGACTCGATAGGGAAGGTAATCCCTTGGGAAGCTTCCAGCCTGGCTCTGACGTTACTGCAAAGGTCACAGTCCTCGGCGAGGGGACACAGGGTCATCTTACACACGCCTTAATCGAGCATTTTCAGATAAAGAGACCGAATCCACAGGTGTATGCACTCGGCGTAAAGGAAATCTGGGAGGTTCCGAAACCCCTTGATAGGGTCATACATACAATGGGCTGGCCTCTACGTATGGGAAGTAGATATAGGGAGTTTGGCGGTACCTTCGCATATCCTATGGGTGAGAACATGGTATCGCTAGGTATTGTTGTCGGGCTCGATTATACGGACGCCACACTCTCAGTTCATGATCTACTTCAAGAAATAAAAAACCATCCGCTATTTCGAGCTATCCTCGATGGTGGAAAACGATTAGACCAGGGCTGGGGAGCAAAGACTATACCGGAGGGCGGCTTCTATTCGATTCCAGATCGTTTAAGTGTTCCTGGGGCGCTTATGACCGGTGATTGTGCCGGTTTTGTGAACGTACCTGCACTCAAGGGCATCCACTACGCCATGTGGTCTGGAATCCTAGCGGCGGAGACAATATTCGAGTTCTTAAAAGCCAAGAAGGATCCATCTCAACCGGGTGCACTTTCCAGCTATGACAAAGCTATAAAGAAGAGTTTTATATGGAGGGACCTCTATGAGGTCAGAAACATGCGACAGGCATTCAAGTACGGATTCATACCAGGCTCAATACTAGCCGGATTGATGACCGCTACTAAAGGCCTCTTTCCAGGTGGCAGGTTCACTACAGAGCTTGACAGCGAGCCTGAGATGTTCTTAGGGGATCGTAGCAAGTCATATCCGAAGCCGGATAATAAGTACATATTTGATAAGCTCACAAGCGTTTATGCAAGCGGCAACCGTACCCGTGACAATCAACCTAGTCATTTACGTTTGAGAACCGACGTGCCTGAGGCTATCGGCACTACATGGGTTAATATGTGTCCGGCTCAAGTCTATGAATGGGTTGAAAAGGATGGCCATAAACATCTAGAGGTTAATCCAACCAACTGTATCCACTGCGGCGCGATTTCAGCCAAGGGAGGCCGCTTAACCCCACCCGAAGGCGGCGGCGGTCCGGAGTATACGGAAACCTGATATTAACCACGTTTTAGACCATTTCTGCTATCATTGACGTTAGTTGAATGGGATAGATCTATCTAAAGGCAAGTAATTAAATGGTTAATTACATTTATGGAGATTTTAATTATGAGAGAAAGTGAGCATGAGTTGAAGTGGGAAACAATCGATAACCTGAATCTCATTGAGAATGGCTTATTGCATATCCGTTTTGAACACAGTCGAGATGAACCGAGTTTTTTTCGAGTGGCAAGAGAGGCGCATCTCATTCTCTATAGATCAATGATTGAAGCCTTGAAAGGTTCGGCAAACCTTGCAATTATTAGTCGTCCATCCAAGCCACGTGAACACAAGTATCAGATTGGCGACGAACCCTGGAAGGAAATCCATAAGGTACGGGTTACTGGATGCAATGTCGCTTGGAGATTTTCCGAACCGGCTCAATGTGAACCTCCAATAATCAACTACGATCTGCAACCCGATTTGCCCAATAGAGATGATTATCTAATTTCCTTTTACGATGCACTTGCTATGATTCAGGCTGATTGTTTCATGCAACAATTTATATATAGCAAAACAGTGCAAGTGTCTGATATTGATATGCAAAGGTTAGAATGGCTCCACGAAGACATCCGAAACAAGCCTGAACATTTTGTTCCAAAGTCTTACATTGCGCCAATCAACAATTTAGCAGAGGTAACCGTTGTGTCTCTGAGACTGTGCAGAGATCTTCTTGAATCTCAGATTGTTGTTCCTTCTTTGTTACCTAGCTACGGGCGTCTGAAAGAGTTGATTGAGAATTCAATTCAGCAGATACAACAACTTTCAAAATCAACGGTCGCCTGATTAATAGTTGGGCTGCTATACATAGGTAGCACTTTAACCGTCGAGCTTAGTTTTTGGTGTTTTTTAAGTTGAAATAAGGTTTCCTCTACTTTATTTAATCTCCTCCATTTCTTTCTTAACCCTTTCAATTAGCCACATTCTGGCTAGTGTGGAGTAGTTAATTCCCAAAATTAAAATGCAACGTAGTCTGAGCATAAAACCAGCCTATTTGGTTGTCTCCATCGAACACTACTCTAACCTCTTTTCCTCCAAAGAGGTGGTAATAGCCTATATCGAAAGGTAAAGATCAACTAGGCTAAAGCATATACCTTGGGCTATATTTGCTTATTATTTATTGTAGTTTTATGCTAATAAATGGATCAAGTTTGTTTTCACATCTTTAAATCACCCATGAGCTTAAAATCAAATTCAACGTGCTCTGCGCTTTTTTTAGATTCCGGCGGAGGCTGGCTGCCCGATATGGTTCGAGCAGGCTCACCACAGGAAGAGAGCTCTTTTGTTTTCTTTAGAGATCCTGTTTTTTCTCTCTCGTCGCTTGGACAAGGTGTATCAGTTAGTTTGCAGGATAGAAAGTTGAACTTTAATCGTGACCCATTTTCTGTATTAGAGGGTTATTTAAGTGAGGGGTATATCGCTGTCGGATACTTCAGTTATGAATATTCTAGATTTACTGAGGAGGGATTTATCCCTATTAGGAAAAAGGAAGGGGAAACATATCCTGATATGTATTTACAATTTTTTAAGGAAAGGGATGTGATTTCTGGAAGCTTGGAAGACTTGAAGAATATTCTTCCAACCCATTACCAAACTTTAAAGGTTTATAATCCACTAATGAGAATTGAGACGCACTCAAATATGACCAAGATGGAATACATCAACATGGTCAGGTTTGCTAAAGACTACATTGCTAGTGGTGATGTTTATCAGGTAAATCTCTCACAGCGGTTTACTATTCCGCTTCTCACTCGACCTCTTTCTTATTTTCTCAATCTCTTTGATGTGCAGCCAGTACCATATGGATGCTATATAGATTTTGGACAGTTTCAACTTATAAGCGGCTCGATGGAGCTTTTTTTGAGAAAAACAGGGAGAAAAATTGTAACAAAACCAATAAAAGGGACTAGAAAAAAGGGATTTTCAGTTGAAGAGGACGCCATATTGAAAGCAGAGCTAATAAGTAGCCAGAAGGAAAGGGCAGAGAATCTAATGATAGTTGATCTTATGAGAAATGACCTTGGAAGGGTCTGCAAATACGGTACTGTAAAGGTTAACAATCTCTTTAATATAGAATCCTATGCGACGCTTCATCAAATGGTATCAGAGGTTGAGGGGTACCTGAAGGATGAGATTAGAATAGGGGATATTATTAAAAGCACCTTCCCTCCTGGTTCTGTAACTGGTGCGCCTAAACGCCGGGCCGTGGAGCTTATTGATGGGCTTGAGCCACATGTAAGAGGTCCATACTGTGGTGCTATAGGTATTTTCTACCCAAACGGGGATTTTACGTTGAGTGTGGCAATTAGGATTTTGTTTGCCAAGGATGATATGGGAACATTTTGGGTAGGAGGCGGGATTGTTTGGGACTCAGACCCTGAAAAGGAGTTTGATGAGACGCTTGTAAAGGCTAGAGCCATTCAAAAGGCTCTAGGAATAGTCGAGTAGTGTTTTGTTGATCGATCGTGCATATAATAGTTAGACTAAGCCTGTAGTGAGCTCTTAGACCTTGCTCAGGACAGGTCCTTAGACAGGCTCAGGACAGGCTTGTCTAACTGCTCACGACGAAGTCTTAAATCACGAGTCATAAATCGCGATACCCGAGGATAAAATGAAAGAGTTTATCTTCTTAAACGGGGAGCCATTTAAAGAAAGATTTCCTTTAAGGTCTTTATTCTACGGTGAGGGGTTGTTTGAGACCTTGAGGTGGAAAGGGGGACTTCCATTTTTTTGGAATAAACATATCGAGCGGATGAAAAAGGGAGCAGGGGTTTTAGGGATCCCATTTCCTGGAGATAAAGCCGTCAAGGAGAGCGTTGAGAATGCCATATTAGACTCCCAAATACCTGATGCTTATGTTAAAATCTGCCTTCTTTCCCAGGGGACTTCTATTTTCTACGAAAATCCAGAAGGGTATTCACTTCTAGTAATCGTGAGGGAATATAAACCTACTTTGGAACCAGTTAGGGCTCAGGTTTCATCTTTTAGACGTAGTTCAACATCACCTATACTTAAACTCAAATCTTTAAACTACTTGGAAAATATACTTGCTAGGAGAGAGGCCAGGAAACTAGGATTTGACGAAGCTATATTTCTCAATGATAAAGAGGTGTTATGTGAAGCTAGTGCAAGTAATTTATTCTGGTTCGAAAGAGAAACTCTTTGTACTCCATCACTCGAATGCGGGCTTCTTCCAGGGGTTATTCGGGGTGTCGTTATTGAGATTGCTAGAGAAATGGAGATTGAGGTTAAAGAAGGTCGATTTGGCTTAGATAGCCTGAAATCTTCCGTGGGCGGCTTTTTTACAAATTCTTTAATTGGCGCTATTGCGATTGCACATATAAACCGATTCAAATTGCCAATTCCACAGCAATTCACTATGGTACAAACCGCTCTTTTGGAAAAACTCGGATGGGTTTAGTAAAAGTAAACTTCGATTGTTTATTGCACCATATTTTTGCTTTTTGTAGGTTTACCATAATATAAACCAAGGCACCGTTTTTACCGAGATTAAAAAATTCTCCTCCATTACTGGTCATTTTTGGTCCCTTTGGAGGCAAAGCTTATAGAAAGAGCCTGTAAACGAGTGAAATCAGAGAAAAAAGTAGACCACCTTTAAAAACAGTCAGTAATTTAAAGGGTATTTATAAGTCCGAAAAGACCGAGTCTCATCAAACCATTATTTTAAGGCCTTTTCCATAATTATAGTAATAAGATATTCAATAAAATGCATGTAAATTCAGGGCAATTTGGCTGTGGATGAATTGTGGATAGTATCTTGTGCCATAATTCCGAATGATGTAACTAACTGTTATTGTTGTATATTGTATGTTTGATAGCGTCCATGTTCCTGAAATTGTTATCCACAGGCTGTCAATGTTTCACGTGAAACATTCCTATGGGTTTATTTCCCTATACAGAATTTACTGAATATCCTTCCGAGGATATCTTCTGTTGTTGTTTCTCCTGTGATCTCTCCTAAGGACGTCAATGAAGACCTCAAACTCACTGCGAGAAATTCAGGCGATTCTCCTTTTTTAAACGCCTTTAAAAACTCTACGAGATTATCCCTTGCTGTCTGGATTGCCACCTTATGCCTAAGTTCTGATATTATTAACTCACTGCTTTCAACCGATTTTTTATTTTCAAAAAGAACGTCTCTTATTAAATCTTTCAACTCTTCTATGCCTGAACCTAGTTTTGCCGATGTTTTAACGGTTTTATCTTTAAGTATAAAATTAAAAAGGGTGATTTCCGAGATCCTTTGAGAAAGGTCAGATTTGTTTATGGCAAGGACGGCCTTTCTATTCTTAATCCTATTTAAAACCTCGAGGTCGTCGTTATCTAAAGGAGCGCTTCCATCAACTAGGGCGATTATTAACTCTGCTTCATCAGCCTTTTTATTGGCTAGAACTACACCAACTTTCTCAACTTCATCAGCAGTTACCCTAAGCCCTGCGGTATCCACGAGTCTTATAGGTATCCCTCGAATATCTATAGCCTCTTCAATAAAATCCCTCGTTGTACCAGGTGTAGGGGTTACAATAGCCCTTTCTTTCATTAGGAGCTGGTTAAGAAGGCTTGATTTACCAACATTTGGTTTTCCAATTATAGCTGTGCTGACACCATGTTTTAGGATTCTGCCTCCTTCAAAGGTTGATAAGAGCATATTCATTTGATTGATCAGCTCTGAAATACGTTGAATAATTTCTTCCCTTATTATTTGATCAATGTCCTCTTCGGGGAAATCTACCTGGGCTTCGATCTCTGCTAGGGCATCGAGAACGATTTCTTTAAATTCATGGATCCTGCTCGATAGGATACCCTCAAGCTGGAGTTGAGCCTGCTTTAAGCTCTCATCGGTTTGGGCCTTAACGACATCAGCTACTGCTTCAGCCTGAGCGAGATCCATCCTTCCGTTCATAAATGCCCTTAGCGTAAACTCTCCTGGTCTTGCCGGTCTTACCCCATGATTGAAAAGCAAATTGAGTATCTTTTTAGGGACTAGATACCCACCATGACAATGGATCTCAGCCACGTCTTCTCCTGTGTAGGAGTGTGGTGATTTCATTAAAACACAAAGGATTGAATCAATAACGACAGTCGAATTAGTGTCGACTATATGCCCTTTATAAAACCTATGCGATTTCATACCGTTGATGCTTTTCTCTCCCTCTCGTTTAAAAACCTTTTCAAGGATACTTATGGCATCCCTTCCGCTTATTCTTATTACTGCTATCCCGCCTTCTCCGGGCGGTGTAGCAATCGCTGCAATTGTGTCTTCGTCAGGAAAGTATACTTGGGGCATAAGTGAATGATTAATTTACCATGTTTTTTTCTGGTGCCATATAAGAGCGTCGTGTGAGCGGCATCCCTTCGACAGAGCCTGTGGTGAGTTTAATCTAACCACTCAGAACAGGCCTGCCGGGATAAATTCCGTATACAAATCGACGACTGGGAAGTCGCAGCTATCGAATGATTATATCCAAATATTTACATCACGACATCCGAGGTCTTCTAACCTCGGAGTAGGGAATATGGCATGGATGCCCGATTAGCGATTTCGGGTATGACAGTAGTAGCTATCCTCGCTTGTATTTAGCGGGCATCTTGGTAATCGAAAAAGCATCAAATTCTGCCAAAATCTTATAGGTTTTTGGGCTAAAGATATAGGGGGAAGGGGGGAAGGACTAAAATTCTGCTTGAAAAATATTATGTCAACTAGAACCAAGATTCTAAAGAGAGGCTGGGCGTAGGTCTAAAGTTGTAGGACTTTGGTTGTAGGACTGAAGTTGGATTTTTGAAATTAGGTCTTGACATCTGATTTCAAACGCGGTAAGAAACTATTACCTCCTTATTTGAATCCTATCAGAGTTAACTTCTAGCAAATTTTCTTAGAAGGGGTGGTGATTCACCTTGTAATCACGTTTGGTTCGAACTAGCGCAAGGCGAATAAAATGCTATTAACCAGTGCTTTTCGAAGATCAGACAGTAAGTGTAATGATAAAACTGGGCGCGTCATTTTTTGAGGAACCCTTCGACAATGCTCAGGATAAACTCCGCGACGAAGCTATCAAGGAGGATGGGATTGCTTCGGGGTGGAGCCAGTACTTAGTCCTTCGACTGGGCTCAGGACAGGCCTTTCGGCAGAGCCTGTGGTGAGTTTAATCGAACCACTCAAGGACAGGCTTGGTCGAAGTGACCCTCACAATGGCTTTCCATTTTTGATAGGCAGGGTTTTCCAACCCTGACTATCCTGGGTTTTATTTGCTGGATTTTGCCTAAGCCCAACAGACTCGATGGTTGGATAGGGAGCGGATATTTTCTCGATTGTAGTGGCAATCCTTGCCTGTGGCGAGCACGGTCGAGCTACGGTTGCAAAATTACCTTGCCCATTTAATTGTACAGCCAATTGCATAGGTTTCTGGGTTTTTGATCTTCTTTTTTTCAAGAAGGGCTAGTATGGCATCTCTAAGAAAACGTTCCTTAACCTTATCTGGTTCTCGCCAATTATCATCGATTTTTCCCGTGTAACGTAACTTTCTCTCCTCATCGAATACGAAAAGATGAGGTGTATGAGTTGCCCCATATGCATGTGCTACCTTTTGTGACTTATCCCTCAGGTATGGGAAGTTATAATCCTTATCCTCCGCTCTTTTAACCATATTTTCAAAGCTATCCTCTGGGTAATTCTTATCGTCATTCGAATTTATACCAATAAGGGTTACTCCTTTTTCTTTAAACTCATTCTGAAGTGCGA
>JAHFBK010000065.1:10448-12594 GCA_023250035.1 Candidatus Dadabacteria bacterium | reverse complement strand
TTGAATACATACATTACAATCCAATAAAACATGGTTTATGCGACAGGGCTGAGGATTACAGATGGTCAAGTTATCGTTGTTATGTCTTAGGTGAGGATGTTGGTGTTTCGGTTGCTAAGGTGCCAATTTGATAAATTGTAGGCCCGAACTTGTTCGTGCAAATCGCATAGCACAGACAAGTCTGTGCCTACGGATTAAAAAACGGCGTAAAGCAAAAAGCATTATTGTAGGCATGAACTTGTTCATGCAACCGAATTCATTCGTGCAAGTCACATAGCACAGACAAGTCTGTGCCTACAAAAAGATCGCAGTTTGTAGGCACGAATATAATCGTGCAAATGGTATAGTTTAGCTAGGTAATAATGGGAAATGGTACTACATTTGACAATTTAGAAATTTAAAATTGTATAGAATTTGTGGTTTATGATTTGAAATCCGTCTTCTCATTTATGGCTAATTAGAAAAAGTTGTGACTAAGAACAAAACACCTAAAAACATCTTTCTTATAGGCTTTATGGGTGCAGGGAAGACAACTGTTGGGAAAATACTTGCTGAAAGGCTTAAACTAACTTTCATTGACCTGGACGAGGTAATTGAGAAGGAACTCAACCTGACTATTCAAGAGATATTCTCAAGATATGGAGAGGATTTTTTTAGGGATGCTGAAACAAAAGCGGTTAGGTCTATAGCTGACAAAGATAGACATGTAGTTGCAGCAGGTGGTGGTGTGGTTTTAAGAAAGGAAAACTGGCAAGTTATGAAAGCAAACGGATTTACTGTATATCTTAGAGCACCAGCTGAGGTTCTTTGGAGTCGTGTTAAGAACAATACATCACGCCCGCTTCTTCAGGTTGAAAATCCATTTGAGAGGCTTTGTGAGCTTTTTTCCCAAAGAATCCCCCAATATGAAAAAGCCGATTTAATCGTTGATACTGAAAATGTCTCTCCTGAATATTTAGCATTAGAGATAGCAGAAAAGATGAAAAACTTTTAACTTAACAAGATTGAAGAACACAAGTATTAAAAAGGAGCAAATCTATGCCAAAAAAATCTCGCCGTACAACAAGAAGATTAAAGAAGGTAACACCTGTTCCCTTAATGCAATTGATCTCAGGTTTTTGGGCTTCTAAAACACTGGCTGCAGCGGTAGAACTAGACCTCTTTACTAAACTGTCAGGTAGACAAGCTGATGTTCATCAACTATCGCAATTACTAGGGATTCATCCACGACCGGCAGAGATGCTTCTTAGTGCCTGTACAGCCTTAGGCTTGCTTGGGAAGCGCAATAAGCGTTTCTCTAACTCCTCTTTAGCCGAGGAGTATTTAGTGAAAGGTAACCCTTACTATTTTGGTGGTGTTGTTACACTTTTGGATCGGCGGTTATATTTGCCTTGGAACCGGCTTTTAGAGGCTCTAAGAACCAACAGGGCGCAGACTTGGGAAGACCATTCAGGAATGTTCGAGCAGATCTCTTCAAATCCGGATAAACAACGCCTTTTCACAGAGGGTATGCATAGCTTTAGTGCGCAGTCTGGAAAGGCCCTCGCAGCGGCGTTTGACTTTTCGACATATACTCAGCTTCTGGATATAGGCGGAGCTTCCGGGGCGTATTGCATAGAAGCGGTTCGGCGTTACCCTAAACTTCGAGCGGTGATATTTGATCTTCCACCCGCCTTGGAAATTGCTAGAGAAAAGATAACTGAGCCAGGGTTTTCTATTCGGATTAAAATGCATCCAGGGGACTTTTTCAAGGATGAACTACCGAAAGGGTCAGACGTGATTCTGCTTTCAATGATTTTGCATGATTGGTCACCGGAGAAGAACCTCATGATCCTTCTTAAGTGTTTCAACGCGCTACCGTCAGGGGGTACGGTTATAGTTAGCGAGTTGATGATGGACGATAATAAGGCAGGGCCTGTGTCGGCAGCGCTGATGTCCTTAAATATGCTTATTGAGACCGAAGGGGGCCGTAATTACAGTTGGGCCGAATATACTGCGTGGCTTAAGAAAACCGGCTTTAAGAACATTAAGCGAGTTAATATAGAATCTCCCGGAGCTAACGGAATTTTAATCGGTTACAAGTCCTAAATTAGACAATAGGATGCAAGATACAAGATGCATGTCAGAACTTTAATGCATCGTGCAT
>JAHFBK010000065.1:0-10348 GCA_023250035.1 Candidatus Dadabacteria bacterium | reverse complement strand
GAGATACGCTGGATTAGCTTCAGCCATTTTGAGTCGGACGAATGTGGTTCGCTTAACCAGTGGCTCGAGGTGGCACCGTCCGCACAGGCAACATGCAGTGTAGTAGGAGCGCTCGTAAGCGTGAATGACTTTGCAAACCGGCCAGCGCGAGGGATGGCGGATGGTGAGGTACTGACCACTGGTAAATACCGTTTTCGGTTTTGCTCGACGGCGCATCTACCACACGGTTGGGATGCAGGGGTATTGTTTGAGGAGGTAAATAGAACACTTCTCTGCTCAGACCTTTTCCATCATGATGGTGATGTGGAACCGCTAACCGAGTCGGACATAATAGAACGGGTGCGGAAGACACTGATTGAATACCAGGCTAGCCCTTTTGCAAATTACATGCCTTATACGCCGCAAACAGATCAGATCCTTCAGAGATTGGCTGCCCTTAAGCCCAAGACACTTGCGACGATGCACGGCTCATCCTTTGTTGGCGACGGCGAGCGTGCTCTACTAGACCTTGCTTTGGTAATGAAGGAAACACTTGGTTCGCCATGATTTGAGAAGTAGAACAGGATAATCACGACTCTTTCAACGCAATGATAAACAGATTAAGTCTGGATTAAATCAAGAGTTCCAGGAAAGAAAAGGCATCACTACGAAAAGGGAGAAAATAACGTGAATAGAGAAAAGAATGTAAGTGGTATTACTCTTCAGCCGGGCATGGGTAAGTCGCTTTGGGTTCTAGGTGATCTTTATACTTTTAAGGTTGTGGGTGAAGAAACGGGTGGGGCCTTTGCAGTACTCGAGGTTCAAGTGGAGCTACAAAACGGACCACCTCCCCATATCCACCATCGCGAAGACGAAACGTTTTATGTGTTAGAGGGAGAGTTTTCGTTCCTGCATGGTGACATTAAATTTACAGCGACCGCTGGATCGTTTGTTTACATTCCCAGGGGTACGCTTCATACATTCAAAAACATAGGAACGTCCCAAGGTAGGTTTCTGGTAATCATCACGCCTGCGGGATTCGAGAAGTTCTTTGAAGAAATCGGTGAGCCAGCGATAGACAAATCCTCTCCGCCTCCTTTTAATCCAGCAACTGTTGAGAAGCTCTTAACTCTTGCTCCTAAGTATCACTTAGAGGTCCGAGTTCCAAGTGGTGGGCGTTGATGTTACAATTCAGAAAAGAATGATGGATGGGACAATATAAGGTAATGCTTTGAGGATATAAAACACCATGATCAACGGGATGCCGCTGCTTTGGTATCTGCTGGCGGCTGGCTCCTTGGTCTTCCTCATCTGGGGTCTATACCATAACAACTCAGCAATGTGGGTGATGAAGCTTGCCTGGGTATTGATAGTCTTATACACTGGGCCTATCGGGCTATTCGTTTACCTTCTCTCATGTCGGCAGCCGATGCCAGGGATGCATGATCAGTTCATTAATTCACACTGGAAGCAGTCTGTTGGTTCGTTAATGCACTGCGTAGCCGGAGATGCAACGGGCATTATCCATGCTGCCGCAGTTGTGGATTACAACAATTTTTGCTGTGCTGAAGCTGTAAATTTATTCTACCTAAATCCTGTTTTTTTTCGTTATAACTATAAAATTTCAGGATGTTGTTCAACAAATTTGAATTAAAGCACAAATATGCCCATATATTATGGCAATAAATGGAATCATAGGAAGTGGAAAAAGTTATGAAACCGAAGACCTGAAACACACATGGCTTGCTTACCGATTTTTTATGGCTATATTATCCTTACAAACATTCTAGGAGGAATCATTAATGAAGCGGTTATCAACACTACTGGTTTTAATTCTCTCTGTTTTCGTAATAACCATGACAGGATGCGAGAAGCTGGAGGAGGGAACAACACCGCAGAAAAAAATCGATACCGAAAAAACAACGGAGAAAAAAGAGGATATTGTTGAAACATCAAGAGTTCATGAGCTTCCTTCTTTTGCTGATCTGGTTGAGAAACTAAAACCCTCTGTTGTAAACATAAGTACGACAAGCACATATAGTCAAAGAGGTCTTTTTCCTAGATCACCTTTTGGCGAAGAAAACCCCTTTGAAGATTTTTTTAAGAGATTTTTCGGCGACATTCCACAACAGGAGTTTAAGCAAAGCGGACTTGGTTCCGGATTCATCATTAGTGAAGATGGATACGTTGTGACAAATAATCATGTTGTTGATAAGGCTCAGGAGATCGAGGTCATTCTCGAAGATGGAAAGAAATACAAAGCCCAAGTTATTGGGAAAGATGCAAAGACGGACTTGGTGGTCCTTAAAATTAATCCTGATAAGAAGTTACAGGCCGCAGTGTTTGGGGATTCTGATAAACTTCGAATTGGTGATTGGGTTGTAGCAATAGGAAATCCGTTCGGACTTGGTTATACAGTAACAGTAGGTATTGTGAGTGCAAAGGGAAGGTCTCTTGGTCTTAGTAGTTATGATGATTTTATACAAACGGATGCCCCACTTAACCCTGGAAACAGTGGAGGCCCTCTTTTTAATCAAATGGGAGATGTAATCGGGGTGAATACCGCCATAGTTGCAGGAGGTCAGGGGATAGGATTTGCAATACCAATTAACATGGCAAAGAACGTAATTGAACAGCTTAAGGATAAAGGCAAGGTTGTTCGTGGATGGCTAGGAGTACTGGTACAGCCAATTACACCTGCTATTGCTGAAAGCATGAAACTTAAAGAACCCAAGGGTGCATTAGTAGGCGATGTAACCCCTAATAGTCCGGCGGAGGAGGCTGGAATTAAAAGAGGAGACGTTATTGTAGATTTTAATGGGAAAAAGATCGATGACGTAAATGATCTTACTACCCTTGCAGCAGCTACTCCACCTGGTACAGAGGTAAAGTTAAAAGTAATAAATGACGGAAATGAAAAGGACATCAACGTCAAACTTAGAGAGTTTCCAGATGAAACGGCAGAAGCGACAGAGAAAGAGGTTAAAGAAAAGCTGGGGCTTACTGTTAATGAGATAACCCCGTCAATTGCAGCGCGATTTAGAATTGAAGCGGATAAGGGTGTTGTTATAACACACGTTGACCAGGGGAGCGTTGCAGATGAATCGGGCCTGCAACCAGGAGATGTGATTTTGGAGATAAATGGCCAACCCCTTAACAATATAGATGATTATAAAAGTGCAGTTGATAAGGTAGAAAAGGGAAAGTCGGCTCTCTTTCTTATAAAAAGAGGTAATAATACGATATACATAGGAGTTAGAACCGAATGATTTCCGAGCTACTTTCTCACTGCTTTTGAATAGTAATCTACAAACTCAGAAGGTTTCATATTTGCTATATGGGACAACTTTCTAATCTGCTCTGGGTTTTCAAAATCCTCTTTTGTAAGCTTTATCATATATTTTTCTGCAACCTCATAGGCTTCTGTGTTTATATTTACATAGCGAATTCTTGTTGTTCCGGTCTTTGGGTGTAGAATCTCACTGAAAAAAATGGGAACCATTTTTCCTGTCTGAATGCTTATCATTGCTCCTGTGCCGCCTTCCAGTAAAAACTTAATGGCACAATAGCCGAGGTCGCGAGTGTATTTAGCATCAAATGGAATCGGAGGAGCAGATCTAAGTTCATAGCCTATGTTTTTGTCAACTATTGTGATTTTTATTCCCTTTTCCGAAAGACGCCTTCTTGTCTCGTTTTTGATTACCTTTCCAAGATCAATCTCTGAGAGTCTTATATTTCCATGTTCATCTCTTTCCACATCTTTTAGGTCTTTAAGTTCCGTCTCATCGAGTTTTCCAGCAAGTCCTTCTGCAACAATAGCAACCCCGTCTTCTCTACCCATACTCAGCCTTTTTATAATCGCTCCTTCAAGAATGGCAACCAGTTTATCAAGCGAGATTTTTCCCTTACCGAACTCCTCTGGAATTACAGTAAGTGTCGCCCCGGATGCCTTTCCAATTCCGAGAGCGAGATGTCCTGTTTTCCTTCCCATAGCGACAACGAAATACCACCTGCCTGTCGTTTTTGCGTCTTCCATTAGGTACTGAACAATCCTTGTTCCAAGGTGCCTTGCCGTTTCAAACCCAAAAGTAGGAATATAGCTAGGAAGAGGCAGATCATTGTCAATCGTCTTTGGTACATGAGCTACTTTAATCTGCCCTTCTGCTTCTGCTTCAACACGACTCGCTGAAAACATCGTATCGTCCCCTCCGATAGTTAGAAGATATCTGACACCAAGTTCTTTTAGAACCCTTACTACGTTATTCATTTTCTCAGGACTTGTTGTGGGATTTTCCCTCGATGTTCCTATAATTGAGCCACCTGTAAGATGAATGCGGGAGGTATCTTCAATCGTCAAATCTCGAATATGGGTTTTGTCTCCTTGAACAAGCCACCTGAATCCATCGAGAATACCTACTACGGTTTTTCCGCGATTGACGGCTTCGATGGTAGCGGCACTAATAACCCCGTTGATCCCCGGTGCAGGACCGCCTCCCACGAGAATCCCAAGGATTTCGGATGAGCGTTTTTTATTTTTGTAGCTTCTCATATAAAAGAAATTCTAGCAAACGATTCGTTGAATTACCACTAAATATATTAGGTTCCAAAAGCACATTAGTTAATGAGGACAAATGTTCTGCTTAGTTGTAAGGTTATGCGAATTCTAGACGGAGTTCTTCAATTAGCTGTGTTTATATCTTGCTCTGAAGGAGCTATTGGAATAATTATCCATCCCACTATGTAGGCAACAATAATTGGCAATACCCCTGTCGCTAATCCTATGAAAACCAGGGCAAGCCTTATTAATGTCGAATCAATTTCAAACATCTCACCGAGTCCGCCACAGATACCTGCTATCATCTTATCCTTTTGTGAACGATAAAGCTTTTTCATGCTTATTCACTTTATATTCGCGATTGTCAATCAAACGAGCTATTTATGGACGCTCTCTTTATTTTTTCGCGAACTCATTGAGACTGGTCTCGGAGTCTGATCAGGTAATCAACTACCTTTGTTGCCAGATGCTTATCAATAACAACACTGCCGATTGGGATTTCCGCAGCTACACGATTTGTGTTAAAGCCAATGTCAATGTAATTTACTCCCAGTTTTAGCAAGGCTTCAATATTCTCGCGGCGAGGAGATTCCTCTATAGTCGGCCTTCCCGATCGAGCATTTATCTCCAAGGGCCTCGACAGGTCTCCTGAGACTTCGATTTCGATGGTCATAGTTTCTCCATCGTATCTTTCCACTGTGTATGGAACACCTTTATATGAGTCCGTCCAGCCTTGTGGAATAAAATCGTTCGATTGGCTGCCCCTTTCACTCTCATCGAGTTGTATTCCGGACGGAGGCGCAATCGTTTCTACACTTCGAGAACGAAGGATCAAAATGAAGATAACTAGAATGACGATACCCACTATTATCCATGTTGACATTAGCTTCCCCCTCCTGACCTCGTTTATAGAACCAATTCTAAGATTTCTGTGTCTTTATTACTACTATATTCTCTTCCTTTGTCCTCAGCCAACCTTCAACCGCTTCGTATAAATTCTGCTTAAGTTCTTCTAACGTTTCACCCTGTGTAAAGCATCCGGGAAGAGAAGGAACTTCCGCCAATATCCCCCTTCCTCAGATTTATGTACTACAACCTTGACTTTCATGATATGCCTCCTACTGATCAGGATTTAATCATAAGCCAGCAAATCCAAATACACTCAGATTAGATATTAAACATATTATCTAAAGAACTTAAAAAACAACATATCAATTTTATATAACAAACTACTACCCCCTTCCGTAGGTTTCAGTAATTTCCTTTAGTTTTCCCATCAGGGAAGGGGTTACTTGATCTGGCTTAAGTCTCCACTGCCAATTTCCTTCGGTCTTTGCGGGACGATTCATCTTTGCCTCTTCGTTAAGACCGAGGACATCCTGGATCGGAATGATGCAAATCTTTGCAACAGACATCATTGCAAGCCTTATGAACTCCCAGTGAATGCTTTCCTCCGACACCTCTTTTCCTATGTATTTAAAAAACCTTTTTCTAGATTCAGGGCTTCCCTCAGACCTCCACCATCCTTGAACTGTGTTGTTGTCGTGTGTGCCTGTGTATACCACGCTATTTTGTGTGTGATTGTGTGGTAGGTGTGAACTTTTTGAAAAGTCATCTCCAAATGCAAATAGAAGTAATTTCATTCCAGGAAATCCAAAGTCTTTCATGATTTTTAGAACATCAGGGGTTATCACACCCAGGTCTTCAGCAATAATTGGAAGATGTTTGAAACGTTTAACAAGTGTCGTAAAAAAATCTTTGGCCGGTGCCTTTCTCCACTTTCCGTTTACGGCTGTTTTTTCTTCTGCGGGAATCTCCCAATATCCAACAAAACCTCTAAAATGGTCAAGCCTCATCATGTCAAAGAGTTTTAGGTTGTGATCCATTCGCTTAATCCACCATTGGTAATCATTTTTCCTAATAATGTTCCATCTATAAACTGGGTTTCCCCAACGCTGACCGGTTTTACTAAAATAATCGGGAGGAACTCCTGCAACAAACTTAGGCCACTTTTTTTTGTCTAATTTGAAAATCTCCGGATTTGACCATGCATCCGCGCTGTCGTGATTCACGTATATAGGGACATCACCAATTATATTTATCCTTTTACTATTACTATAGCTCTTAAGAGCAAACCACTGTTTGTAAAAGATATACTGAATAAATTTTTCGAACCCCACCCTATCCCTCAGATTATTTTTAAGCTCTTGTAATTTCCTTTGATCTCTGTTTGCTATTCCCCTAGGCCACTCGCTCCAGACTACTCCGTTATAGTGTGCTTTTAGTACTGTGAAAAGAGCATAATCTTCAAGCCAGTAGGAGTTCTTAACACAAAATTCCTCAAACTCATCGCTACTCCCCTTTTTCTTGAAGCTATTAAAGGCTTTCTGAAAAAGCATTTCTTTATAATTTGCCACGGCTTTATAGTTAACCCTTTCGTTAGAAAAAAGGTGAGAATCCTCAATATCTGAACTTGATAGAAGGCCGTCAACCACTAGAGAATCAGGGCTAATTAGAAGAGGGTTCCCTGCAAAGGCTGAAGGACTACTATACGGGGAATTTCCAAAGGTGGGATTAGTGGGGTTTAAAGGAAGAATCTGCCAGAAACTCTGGTTAGATTCGGAAAGGAAATCTACAAACCTGTAAGCAGACGACCCCAGGTCTCCTATGCCATAATTTGATGAAAGAGATGTTATATGAAGTAGTATTCCGCTTCCTCGTCTTTTCATATTTGATCCCTCTATCTTAGCCATTAAGACACAAAGGCACAAATATAAATTTAAATTGTAGTGGAATCCTTTAGGATCCCATTTTTTGGAGGACTGATGACGCTTGATTTATTAAAGAGCTAATCAACTAACTGGTTAGGCAACGATTCCTTATCCACTTCAGCACGCCCCATCTCTAGCGGATGCCGCTTTAGGTTCGACAGAGCCTGTCCTGAGTCTATCGAAGGGCTCACTACAGGGTTGTGAAAAAGGATATAACACCTGATCCAGGCAACATAACTCTTTTCGGTGCGAAAAGAGTAGTGCTTGCGTCTTATGTTCTCGCGAACCTGATCCCCGATGAAGTAGTCGGGGAGTAGTATCTTGGGCCGTTGTTCGAACGGCTAGAATAGTGCTTGAGTTGTATAGCGTCGCGGACTTGGTCAAGGAGCTTTCTAGGTCGCTTTTCTGCATTTAGAGGATTCATTGCACTTGACTTTTCTCTGTGTCTGGTTTAGATTGGTATCACGTTGTAATTATATAGCTTATTTGCTGTATAATACACCCAGTAAGGGTGATTAGACAGCAGAATCGCCAGTCTAAATCCATGCTGTCTAATACATAGTTAGGCATCAACACGAAAGGAGACAAAAATGGCAAAACCAGCATACGTCGTACTCAACGCTGATGGCACAGTAGCACGCACGCATAGCCTTGATGTCGGCCTCAGCGGCACCACTACCGGTGCTAATGACGTCGAAACTCTCATTAACAACGGTTACCTAGCTAAGCGGGAAATTCCATTAGATGGCGGCAAAGTCCTGATCGTCTTGGAGAAGCCGTAGTCCGGGTCTTTGCCGGAATAGAATGACCAGGAGCCGGGGAAAACAAAGGTGTCAGGAACCGTTGCTTGCGCCCTTCGCCTAACAATCGCATGAACCCGACCGCAAACCGCCCGGTCAGGCTTTTGGGTGATGGTTGGTTTCCGGCGGGTTATGCTTGTCGTTAAATGCTCCTTTTTGTTGAGAGGTCTATTTAACTCTGATAGAGAGATTTTCTCCTAATGAAGTGAAATGGCTCATCCAGAGCTTTGCACTTTCATCCCCTTTCTCAGCCCGTTTCAGAATCTTAGGATAAACAGTTTTAAGAATCTTATAGTATGCATTTTGAGACCTCCAAAGGTTCACCATAAATGGGAGAGAACGTGTAAGATCCAAAGCCTCCTCTAATTTCTGAAGTAGAGATATGTTAGTAGGGCTTGCAAGAAGTTGCTCGGCCGTCCTTTCGATATTCATTCTTAGAGAGTACTCGAGGGTTTCTGCGTCAAGTTTAACACCTTGTAGCTTTGCTTCATCCAAAAGGGCTTGAATATTTTCAATATCGAGCTTTTCATTCTCGAAAGCTCGGCGTAGTTTGCCGTTAAGAACAAGGTCTGCAACTGAATAAAACGCCTTTAATGGAGTGATGCCTAGGCTTGTAACAAAACGCATAATGGAAGCATTCTTCTCATAGAGTTGGCTGAAGGCCGCTTCCGATTCAGCTAGACTAGATTTCAGGAGGATATTCAAGATCTTACGCTGTTCGTCACGAAATAGCGACCTCAGTGAATATATTGACTTCTCAAAGTGTTTATCTAAGAGCAGGAGGACAACATTAAAGCATTCTTTTATAAAAGCATCACCTAGTTCCTTCACCATCGCCCTGTAGGACTCTTCTCCTTGGAACCGTAAAACCCCGCCTTTTATATCATGCCCACCGAGGTATAGGGCTCCGAATATTAACTGCGCTGACTCAGTTGTAATCTCTGAGGTCATCTTTACTCGTCCTACCGCAAGTTTTACTTTCCCAGATTCAAAATGATGGTAGTCCTGTCGGTCTATAGAGTAACAATAAATCTTATTATGTGGAGGATAGTCTTCAAACAAGGAGCTTATAGAGTAGTGGGCCCCTAAGTTTTCCCAGCTGGCAATAGCAGTTTTTACAAACCTTTCATAGATAATACGCCCGTTGCCTCGGTTAGGAATATTGCTCTCTGCCTGGTCTAGTAGCTCGACAAAGTGATGTTCAAACGAATTACCAAAAAGCTCTTCAGCAAGCTGAATGGCGCGCCCCGCATATTCGATGACCTGTATTGATTCAATACCGGATATGTCGTCAAAAAACCATCCACAACTCGTGTACATTAGCATAGCGTGGCGCTGAAGCTCTAGGAGCTTTATCATCGTAATCTTTTCGTCTTCACTAGGATTACTAGCGGCATGTTTGTCTAAGAATTGTTTAACACAATCTGGAGAACGGTTAAGTACAATTTGTATATATTCATTCCTGGCTGCCCATGGGTCATTGAATAAAAGTTTTCCCTTCTTTTCATAGGCTGGAGTAATCGTATCCCGTAACCAGTCTAAGGATTCTCTTAGCGGGGTTCGCCAAGACTGATTCCATCTAGGGTTTGCTCCAGAGTTACACCCACAGTTGCTTCGCCACCTTTCAACCCCGTGAGCGCAACTCCATGAGGTATTCTTAATGATCTCTACCTGATATGTGGGGGGTTGCCTTTCCAGAAACTCACCATAGTTAGTCAAGTTTGCAAGCTTATTAGATTCTATGTAGTTGAGTGCATAAGCAAGAGCCATATCTCCGAACCTATGATGGTGGCCGTAGGTCTCGCCGTCTGTAGCTATGTTAACGATCTCATACCGATCGCGTTCTTCATGAAAGCTGTCTAAGAGTCTGTGTGCAAAATTATCTCCACTTGAGAGCAAGCCTTCAAAAGCAACTGCGCGTGATATGGGGTTATCATAGAAGAATAGATTAATTTTTAAACCAGATGGCAGTGCAGATTCGTAAGGCATACTGGGATCTATGCGCCCACCGCTTACATCGCGCCATGTGCGCGCACCTATTCTACGCACTTTGCTGGCCTGATGGGGCGCAAGGATTGTAAACCTGATACCAAGGCTAGCAAGGATGTCTAAGGTTTCCAAGTCCACTGCTGCCTCTGGAAGCCACATTCCCTCTGGTTTGCGACCAAAGCGGTGCTCAAAGTCCTGGATACCCCATAGCACCTGCGTGTATTTATCACGGGGACTCGCTAACGGCATAATTA
>JAHFBK010000171.1 GCA_023250035.1 Candidatus Dadabacteria bacterium | reverse complement strand
GACTAAAACAATCACAAGAGATCCGGATAAAGATTTTGCTATGCTTCTCTACGCCACACCGTTTAAGTACAACATGCGCCATCGCTTCCTCCTCCCACAGTATAGCCAGGGTTAATTTGCGTTCAGGCCACGAAATTTATAAGCAGGGCTGCTTTTCATGAAAAGCAGCCCTGCTTTCTTTTTGTCGATACGGTTCGGTAAGTGAATGTTTTTAATACAGCAAGTTACTTGTATTGGAATAAGTAGAAAAGAGAGAGCGTTAGTAGAATATTAAGAAAGACCATTGTTCTTATTAAGAATTACTTTTATCTTAATATCCCATAGATTCTCCTTTAAGAGTATTGAACGTATGTCAAAAGGATAGGATCAAAGGGGATATTACTATATCGTACATAGCTTTTTATAGTAAAACCTTGGATTTGTCGGTATCTTATAATACATAAATTTACACCATGTTGCGGAAGGTATTATCAAACTGATTGATAAAGTCCTTTCAAAAATAATAGCTTACAGATTTAGTATTATTTTAATTTAAGGAACAATGCTGTGAAAGTAGTTAGTCCAGCTGGTGATTTTGAAATATTAATAAAAGAAGCAGAAGTTAAAGGTAATTCCGTTATCATAAAAGGACAGATGGGCGTATGGGATTCAAAAATATACCTTAGCCCTAGTGACCTTTGGCTTTTTGTCTCTATTTTTCTTCGTCCCTCAGTATTACTTTATCTACTTCAATTGCCATTCAGGATTCTCTTTCGGCATAACCGACACGGCAATAAAACAACATAAGACATTTTTCTTAGAATAGAAATTTAAAAACACATAGAGGACCATATCCTAAGAATAATTACAGGATATGGTCCTCTATGTCACTTTTTTTCTTGCACAGGTTATTTTAACTACTTTATCCAGGAACTCCGCCGAACGGGTTCCATTTCTCAGTCAAAAGTAGCATTCCAGGAATTAAGAGTGTTAGAAAAGCTTCAATAATGAAGAGCCATCCTACAGTAGATGCTATTGGCTTTCCTAACGAGAGCGCGAAGAATACCAAGAGAACAAGTAGAGCCCACGCCAAGCAGAAAACCGCAAACCAGAATCCAGCTGCCCCAAATACAGTAAAGAAGTGGTAGGCGTACCACAAGAACACAATACATGCAAACAAACAGTACCAGCCAAGACCCTTGGCATCATAACCCAGACAAAAGATACCGCCGACCATAAAATAAATTAGAGCAAAGACACAAACTAAAGCAGTAGCAGCAGTCACGCCAAGCGTATGTAGCTTCCATGCCGCTATGGCGATAAATACACCGACCGCCAGGTTTAGAACACCTATTTCCTTTGCTCCGGTCTTTCCAAGCAGGGTTGCGCCATTACCAAAGAACACAAAACCAACCATTAACAAAACATAACCAAGCAAAGCTTCTACAGGAACCATATCTCTCCATACCTCCTTTATTGGTGTTATTTATCCTTCTTAAAAAGTTTCCCTACCTCCTAAAACAACTACTTTAACTATTATGCAATAGCATTTAGCACACTTTGTATACTCATGTCAAGATATTTTTTATTACTCAACAAATTTATTCTCTCGACGAGTTAATAAGTTGACTCTATCCAATTGGCAATAAAGAAATTTTTGCGGAAAAGCGAATTCTTGATCCTGAGGTTTCAACTTATAAAACCTCGTTGAAAAGACTATAATTGGAAATTAAGCCTAAGAGGAAGCAATTAATCTGAAAGATAGTGGAAAAAGCTTTTCTTAAGACTCTTTCCGTTGAACTAAAATTACCCACTTGCCTTTTTGAACAACTTCATCGCTCTGATTATGGACATTGACCTCAAATATAAGAAATCCCATGTTGGGACGTTTATGTTCTCTTTTCTCAACGAGCTGCCGTGTTATGCGAATAGTATCTCCAAATTTTACTGCACCAGAAAATCTCCAGTCTTCGAGTCCCATAAAGGCTATCGTGGCAAGTCTTGGCATAGTAAACCAAAGCCCTGAGGCAATAGAAAGAACACAAAGCCCGTGGGCTACTCTGGTTCCAAATACGGTCTTTTTAGCAAACTCCTCATCAATGTGCATGTTGTTAAAATCGCCTGAGAGCCCTGCAAAGCTCACAACATCGGTTTCTGTAACTGTTCTGCCACTGCTCTGATCTTCATCTCCCACATCCAAATCCTCATAAAAAAGCCGTGTCATCTCTTGTGACATAATCTCTCGCTCCTGTTAGTATTTAACTGCGGAGTTCAAAGAGAGCCTTGTTTGTTTAGTCAAATTCCCCGTGTCCTCCGTGGCACGACAAATTTCTTTATTTACTAGTAGGTTGAAACTTAGGTAATGTTACCTCAGGAGTAACATCATCAAACACCACTTCAACATCCATTCCGATATGAACATCCTTGGGGTCACAGCCTACTATGTTAGTCATCATCTTTACACCCTCTTGGGTTTCTACCAAGGCAACTACATATGCAGGTTCATTCTTGTAGGCTGGCGTAGGTCCCATGTGATGAATCGCGAACGTCCACACCTTCGCCTTACCACTTGCTTTAACCCACTCTATATCCTGAGTCATATCCTCTCCGGGGGAAACAGCGCGTGGATAAAAGAAAAATTCATTTGTTGTCCTTGATTTCGGCAAAACTAATTCATGCCTTTTACATCCATCCCAGAACGGTTTGGTTTCTGGACGAAATTCCGGAAGTGGTTTTTGATAACCACCGCTTTGAGTAGTAGCTTTTTCAGACATTTTTTTCTCCTTTTAGTTCTTAACCACTAAGACACTAAATAAAATTTCCCTTCGTGTCTTAGTGCCGTTATGATGATAATTTCTTTTAAGAAAGTGGTTGTTTGCCTAGAAGAATTGTACTGTGAGCAGAAACAATTCCTCCATTTCCATGTACGAGTGCCACCTCAGCATTTTTTACCTGTCTTGGACCTGCTTCTCCTCGAAGCTGCAGTGTTGCCTCAACAACATGGTGCATAGCACCGAGATGAGCCTGAGAAAGAAGTCCGCCATGGGTATTAACAGGAAGGTCCTTGCCAATCTCCATTCGTCCCTCAAGAGCAAAGGGGCCACCTTCTCCTTTAGGAACAAACCCGAGTCCTTCAAATTCCAGAAGAACCGTTATGGTAAAGCAGTCGTAGAGAAAGGCAATGTCAACGTCTTTTGTGCTGATGCCGGCTGTCTGGAAAGCCCTTTGACCAGAGCTCTCAACAGCATTATAAATCTGGTTCAAGTCCTTCAGTGTGGTAAGGTACTGATGGGAGTAGCCTTGTCCCATACCCCAAAGATAAGCAAGTGGCTTTTGAATTCCCAGCGTTTTGGCCTTTTCTTCAGTTGTAACAATAAAAGCAGCTCCTCCATCTGAAATTATCGAACAGTCATATTTAGAAAGAGGCTCTGCTATTACACGGGATTTTAAAACATCTTCGATTGTAAGGGGCTCTTTATTCATGGCATTCTCTTTCATTCCGGCATGTTTACGCATTGTAACAGCCACAGCAGCAAGGTGTTCGCGTTTTAAACCGTATTCATGTAGATACCTCTGGGCTGCAAGTGCGTATCCTCCAGGAGTAGTTAACCCATAAGGAAACTCAAACTCCGCATGGCACATCTCTCTAATGAGTGCGACCATACCAGAAGAAGAAATTCCAGAAAGAGTATTATCTCCTCTTACGCATAGAACTACCTCAGCCTGTCCAGAGGCAATAGCCATAGCAGCTTCAGCCGCCATCCAAACGGCAGTTGCCCCACCTATTGCGATCGAGGAAAAGTACCTGGGTCTTAAGCCAAAATAGTCTGCAAAGGTGGTACAGTGCATAAATGTATGTTCTACCAACGAAAAAGCGGTTACTAAGCCATCTACGTCTGATTTTTTAATACCTGCATCTTCAATTGCCAGCTTAGAGGCTTCTGAAAGAAACTGAAAGGAACTTTTATTAGGGATTTTGCCCTGTTCTGTTTCTCCTACGCCTGCAATCACGATTTTATGCTTTTTTAAAACTTCACGTGCGTCTTCCACTCTTGGAATTGAGGTTGCCATTTTTCTCCCCCTTTAACTTATGTTTAATACAAGAACTTACCATAAATTACCAATAAGAAAAGTTTCTTCTGGAACCCAAAAGGCTTTGCAATAGCGGAAGCAAACTGCCCGTTGTTAAATTCCAAGTTCGCGAGCTATTACTATATGCTGAATTTCGGAAGTTCCCTCGGTCAGGGAAGCAAGCTTTGCATCCCTGTAATACCTCTCCACAGGATATTCGACTCC
>JAHFBK010000170.1 GCA_023250035.1 Candidatus Dadabacteria bacterium | reverse complement strand
TTCAGATTAATAATGATGATTTTTAATTAGGGCAATTATAAAAGTTAGCAGATTAAACATCAAACGAGCCTACTTCAGAGTAGAAGTTTTGCAATATGAATTGGTTCGTATAGTAATCAGCCAATAGCAATACGGAGATGGAAGGGATTATGAATCATCAAGCATACTTACCTAAATCTAACTTGTTATGGATTAATGTAGGCTATATGTGCAACATCGCACTGTGAAGTGTGTGTAAAATTTCACAAATAATTAGAACTTAGGTTTCATTGAATGATCCTGAAAAAGTTAAAAAACCAAGTAATAATAAGCACTCTTTTAATTAAATAATTGTTAACTAAACGGGCACAAAATTTGCACTAAGTAAATTTATGTAATAAAATTTAATACGACGGATGGAATCTCCTCAAGGTCATTTTAGGTGATTTCATAAATAAGTTGCTAGTGTTGATTGCCTAGCACTATACAAACTGGATGAAAGGAGGGGGATTATAAGTTTAAACAGACATACAAGATTGTTATTTTGGATTCTTAGCAAGAGTGTATATTCGTTTCGCATGTTGTGCATTTGGCGTCTTCATGCTGCCTCAAATGTCAAGTGGAAAAGTCGAATTTCGTTAGTCTTACTTATACTGGGATACTGCTTTTCATTCACTTTTACATCAGGTAATTATGCCACGGCTCAATCAATAGACATTGAATTAGTTGCCAATAATCTTGAAAACCCAGTTGCTATCACCCATGCGGGTGATGGATCGGGATGTCTCTTTATAACATTACAATGTGGGAAGATTGTGATTTATAATGGGACTAATGTACTAGCTACCCCATTCCTAGATATATCGTCTCTTGTCACATGTGGTGGTGAACAAGGGTTACTTAGTGTTGCGTTCCATCCCATCCCAATTATGTGACTAACGGCTTCTTTTACGTCAACTACACTGACACTAATGGCGATACTGTCATAGCGCGGTATAAAGTTTCTTCTAATCCTAATATTGCAAATTCGAGCTCGGCTTTTATCTTGCTCAAAATAGATCAGCCATTCTCAAATCACAACGGCGGTCAACTTCAGTTTGGTCCTGATGGTTTCCTATATATCGGAATGGGCGATGGTGGTTCGGGCGGTGACCCTCAGGATAACGCTCAAAACCTAGGAACGCTCTTGGGGAAAATGCTGCGGATCAACGTGGATGGTGATGACTTTCCGGCAGACCCAAACCGCAACTATTCTATTCCATCTGATAATCCCTTTGTTGGAATAACTGGACTAGACGAAATCTGGGCACTTGGCTTTCGAAACCCCTGGCGTTTTAGCTTTGATCTGTTAACTAATGATATATTCATAGGAGAAGTCGGGCAGAATAGCTTTGAGGAGATTGATTTTCAGCCATCTTCGAGCAACGGTGGTGAAAATTATGGCTGGCGTTGTTATGAGGGAAACTCCTCCTTCAACCTGACTGGCTGTGGTGCGGCAAGTAATTACGAATTTCCAATATTTGAGTATTCGCATACAGATGGTTGCTCAGTGACAGGGGGCTATAGATATCGCGGTAATGACTTTTCAGGACTTTTTGGTATCTATTTTTCTGGAGACTTTTGCTCCGGAAAAATTTGGGGTAGTACTCAAAATGGTAGTATCTGGACAACCACTCAGCTTCTTGACACAAACTTTTCGATCAGCACCTTTGGAGAAGACGAAGCTGGTGAAATCTACGTTGCACACTACTCTTCTCCCGATGGAGCAATTTATCACATTGTTAGTACTAGTGGCGGAAGTTGCGTTGGTAGTGGTTCTTTTCGTATCAGGGGAAAGGTGACAAGTTCAGCGAGGCGCGTGATATCCGGAGTTACACTAACTATCAATGGTCCAGGTAGCTGCACTAATACAGCAACAAATGATTCTAGGGGCAGGTATCAGTTCGAGATGCTAGGTAACGGAGCTTATACAGTAACCCCAAGTAAAGCCGGATGCACGTTCACACCATCAAGTCGGACGGTTACGATTTCAGGAAGTAACCAAACAGTAAACTTTACTGGAAATTGTCCTTAGAGGAAGCATAACATCTGATACTTAGTTTCATGCTCTATTTTCAGATTTATGGGTAAACCTCAAAGGAAAAATTCCTATGGATATTAATATCCTTGCAATTAAAATATTCCGCTGAGCCTTTAGTTCTTAAGATCAAGACAGAGCAAGCGGGATTAGAAAATCCCGCCTAATATTGTAGGGGCGTATGGCCATACGTACCTATTCAACTACTTTTACTCGCTTGGTCTTCATATTATTAGAAGGTGTTGAAAGGTGAATAAAAAGTTTGAATCCTTTTTTTAAATTTTATATCTAAAGTTTGTGGCTATACTACGATACACCAGGGAGGTTATACAAATGAGCGGATCAATACTACTTACAGATGAAAATTTCGAGAATGAAGTAACCAGTTCCCAGGTTCCGGTGCTTGTGGACTTTTGGGCTGAATGGTGCGGTCCTTGTAGGACAGTCGGTCCCATTATCGAGGAGATTGCCGAGGAATATAGCGGTAAGTTAAAGGTTGGAAAATTAAACGTAGATGAAAACCAGAAATCAACATATCGTTATGGAATAAGAAGTATTCCCACCCTTATTATCTTCAAAGATGGGAAGCCCCTGAACAAAATCATTGGGGCTTTGCCTAAAGGTCATATTGTAGAGGTCATCGAGGGTGCTCTAAATGGGAACTATGATTAACTTCAAAAAATCCTATAGTTGTCATCGCGAGAGTTGCGGTTCCCTAACTACCCTCCCTCCTTTATAGCTACCACAGATCCCAGCGAAGCGATCTCGTCTTTCTTGGATTGCTTCGTCACTTCGATCCTCGCAGCAAATGTTATAGGTTTGCTGACGGCAATTAAAAACGAAAAGTGGAAAATCCTGATTTATGTATTAACTTAGAATCAGGGAGTCGAATATGAAAGAGAATCTACATTATATAAAAGTATACAGCGAAGGTGCAGAGGATGGTTTAGGAAACCCCTCAGGTTTTAGAAATGAAGATGAGCAAAGGGCTGAGGGTTTTCTCGACGCCTATTCGCAGGCAGTCATCACCGTAGCTGAAAAGGTAAGCCCCAGCGTTGTCAGCATTAAGACTACTCAAGAGGTAAAGGCTCAAACCCCTAGAGGTGTAGTTCCCTTTGATGCGACCGCGAGCGGCTCGGGGGTTATTATCACACCAGATGGATATATTCCCACAAATAGCCATGTGGTCCATAACACAAAAGGCTTACAAGTATTCTAATCGGATGGACGCGCATTCCCTGCACAAGTTATAGGGGAAGATCCTGATACTGATCTGGCAGTTATAAGAATACCAGCCCCTAATCTACCCCCAGCCGAGCTTGGAAACTCAGACAGACTCAAAGTCGGTCAGCTTGTAATTGCAATTGGCAATCCCTTTGGCTTTCAGGCTACGGTTACGGCAGGTGTAGTAAGCGCGATTGGAAGGGCTATGAGGAGTCAGACTGGAAGGTTAATTGAGAATATCATTCAGACAGACGCGGCATTGAACCCGGGTAACTCTGGCGGCCCTCTTGTGGACAGCCGTGGAAGGGTTGTTGGTATTAATACAGCTATAATTCAATATGCGCAGGGAATCTGTTTTGCTATTCCTATTAATACGGCCCGCTGGGTAGCAGGGCTTCTCATAAAAGATGGGAGAATTAAAAGAGCATATTTAGGAATTCTGGGACAGAATAAGCCTATGAATAAATTCGAGTTAAGAAGGTATGGTATAAGCAATGCCTCTGGCGTAGAAGTGCATCAGGTAGTAAAAGACAGCCCAGCCGAGCGAGCTGGAATTAACGCCGGGGATGTAATAGTTTCTATCAATGAAAATACTATGCAGAGCGTGGATGACATTCATAGGTATCTTGCTAAAGTAGAGGTAGGAACGAAGCTTAATATCAAAGTGCTCCGAGAGGGAAGAAGACTAGAGCTTGGCGCACAGGCTGGAGAAGCTGGTTAAATGTGCTCTGCCGGTCTTATAATATTTCAAGAAATACGTAGCGGAAGGCTTTAGCCTTCCACATGTTTTCTATATGGCGACCTAAAAGTCGCCGATACATACTCAATTACAAAATATAACGGCATACTTTCGCCCTGCATAAACCTCATCCCCATTATGTTTCAGACGGGAATCCAAATAGTTTTAGCGTTCATAGATGCGCCCGATTAAATCGGGGATTAATGCACTCGGGCATGACGATCAGGAATCCTGAATGATCCCGCTGCATTATATTTATTCTTTATTTCTCTAGTGCTAGACCAAATAAATTTTGATTAGT